>CAZHHH010000006.1:0-14811 GCA_964532085.1 uncultured Marinilabiliaceae bacterium | reverse complement strand
TTATCACCTTGTAAAACACAACTTGGATATTTCCACGTAATTGCAGAACCTGTTTCCACTTGTGTCCAAGATATTTTAGAATAATCACCCTTGCACAATCCACGTTTTGTCACAAAGTTGAAAATCCCTCCAACTCCCTCTTTGTTACCTGGATACCAGTTTTGAACAGTTGAGTATTTCACTTCTGCCCTCTCCATCGTAATAATTTCAACTACCGCAGCGTGCAGCTGATTTTCGTCACGCATAGGTGCAGTACATCCTTCAAGATAGCTAACATAACTATCATCTTCTGCAATAATTAGAGTTCTTTCAAACTGTCCTGTATTTTCAGCATTAATTCTAAAATAAGAAGATAGCTCCATCGGACATCTAACTCCTTTAGGAATATATACAAAAGAACCATCACTAAAAACAGCCGAATTTAAAGCTGCAAAAAAGTTATCCTCGGGCGGAACAACAGTACCAATATACTTTTTAACAAGCTCTGGATACTCTTGTAAAGCCTCAGACATACTGCAAAATATAATTCCTTTTTCAGCTAAAGTATCTTGAAAAGTTGTTTTAACAGAGACACTATCAATAATAGCATCTACTGCAACACCTGCAAGCAATTTTTGCTCTTCTAATGGAATACCTAACTTATTAAAAGTATCCAAAATATCTGGATCAACTTCATCTAAGCTAGCTAACTCTGGCTTTTTCTTAGGTGCAGCATAATATATAATATCTTGAAAATCAATTTCTGGAATATCTAATTGCGCCCAGTCTGGTGGTGTCATTTTTTGCCATAATCGGAATGCATTTAATCGGTACTCTAACATAAAGTCAGGCTCACCTTTCTTTTCTGAAATAAACCGAATTGTATTCTCGTCCAATCCCTTGGGCAGCATCTCCATCTCAATTTCCGTCACAAAACCGTGTTCATATTCACGATTTGTAACTTCATCCAATAACTTATCTTGATCTGTAGCCATAATATTATCAATGGTTTTAAAACTTACTTTTTTTATATAATAACATTCAAATGAAACAAATAGAAGTTTCGCCTATGTGATTATATCTATTTTTTAGTTGATATATTTTGAAAATAAGGCACAAAAGTAATAATTGTGATTCAAAATTTAATAATATCTATTTGAATGTATGTTAAAAAACAAATTTACTAAACTATTTAGACTAAATAAAAATAACGAGCTGTTTTATTCATTAAATTAACCAATTTTAATTTTTTTTACTATGCACTTTTTTATTATTCAATTTTATAATCACATTTTGAATATTCATATTGTATATTTGTATTTATCAGAATGATTTAACACAATATGTTTATAAATATTATTCTTTTGGTTTGAAAAATTTGAATAAAAAAAAGATAGTCAATGACCCTGTTCATGGTTTTATTTCGATTCCTAATGACTTGCTATTTGACTTGATTGAGCACCCCTATATGCAGCGACTTCGATGGATTAAACAACTTGGCTTAACTTCGCTAGTATATCCAGGCGCTACGCATACAAGATTTCAACACTCATTAGGCTGCATGCATTTGATGAGTGCAGCTGTTAGCACATTGCGCAATAAAGGTCATATAATTACTGACGAAGAGTCTGAAGCGGTGCACGTTGCTATTCTCTTGCACGATATTGGACATGGTCCATTTTCTCATATATTAGAATCAACAATTGTCCAAGGCATAAATCACGAAAAACTATCACTACTCTTTATGAATCAATTAAATGAAGAGTTTGATGGAAGATTATCTTTAGCAATTCAAATTTTCACAAATAAATACCATAAAAAATTTCTTCACCAACTAGTCTCGAGCCAACTTGATATGGATAGATTAGACTATCTTAAAAGAGATAGTTTTTACACTGGAGTTTCTGAGGGTGTTATAAGTTCTGACAGAATCATAAAAATGCTAGACGTGGTTGACGATAATTTAGTTGTAGAAGTAAAAGGAATTTATTCTATTGAGAAATTCTTAATTGCTCGTAGATTGATGTATTGGCAAGTCTATTTACACAAGACTGCTTTAGTTGCTGAACAGATGCTTATTAGAGTATTTAAAAGGGCAAGAGAATTAAACAATAAAAACATCTCTGTAAAATCACTTCCATCATTAGATTATTTTATTAAAAACAGTTTTACTAAAGATGAGATTTATAGTGATAAAAAGTTTCTTGATCATTTTTCACATTTGGATGATAATGATATTATGAGTTCTTTAAAGATTTGGATGTCACATAGTGATATGATCTTAAGAACACTCTCATCCGCTCTTATTAATAGAAATCTTTTTAGCATAGAGATTAGCGACAAACCTTTTAAAATTGATAAATTGTCAAGAATAGAGGAACTAACATCTAAAGAATTAAATATCAACAATTCAGACAAGTTAAAATATTTTATTTTTAATGATACAATTTCTAACAATGCTTATAGTATGATGGATGATAAAATAAATATTTTATACCCTGATGGCACTATCAAAGATATTTCCACAGCATCAGATATGTTAAATCTTTCTGTTTTAGGTAAGACCGTTACAAAAAACTATATTTGTTATCCTAAAAATATATTTTAAGCAACTCATTTTTTTAACTACTATATTTTAAGTAGTTTTGCAAAAATTTTTCTCAATGGAATTTACAGCTAAACAAATATCAGAATTAATTGAAGGCACTGTTGAAGGCAACGCAGAGGTTGTTATCAATGATGTTTCAAAAATAGAAGAAGGTAGACCAAATACTCTATCCTTTTTAGCAAACCCAAAATATAATCACTATATATACACAACAGAAGCATCTGCTGTTATAGTAAACAATGATTTTGTTGCCGAAGATATAATTTCTGCAACTCTAATCAGAGTACCCGACGCTTATCAAGCATTGGCAAAACTTTTACAATTTTACGAAGCTTCATTACCAAAGAAAAGTGGTATTGAAGAACCTAGTTTTGTTGACAAAAGTGCATCTTTGGGAGACTTTGTTTACGTTGGTGCATTTGCATATATAGGTGAGAATGTTACAATTGGTAACAATGTGCAAATTTATCCACACGCTTATATCGGCGATGGAGTTAAGATAGATGATAATACTATTGTTTATTCTGGAGCCAAGATATATAAGAACTGTCGTATTGGTTCTAACTGTGTTATTCACTCTGGGGCTGTTATTGGTTCAGATGGATTTGGATTTGCGCCAGGTAGTGATGGCCGATATGAAAAGATTCCTCAAGTTGGAAATGTTATTTTAGGTAACTTTGTAGAAATTGGTGCCAATACTACTATCGATAGAGCAACTATGGGTTCTACGTTTATTGATGAAGGTACTAAATTAGATAATTTGATTCAGATTGCCCATAATGTAGAGATAGGACAAAATGGTGTATTAGCTGCTCAAGTAGGTATTGCTGGTAGCACTAAAATTGGTAACAACGTAATGTTTGGTGGTCAAGTTGGTGTTGCAGGTCATCTTAAAATTAATGATAATGTGAAGCTAGGTGCACAAACTGGCGTGTCAAAAAGCATTTTAAAGGATGGTGCTACTCATATGGGTTCTCCCAACTTTGACGTAATGCAGTTTCATAAATCATACATTATTTTTAAAAAATTACCTGATTTATATAAAAAACTTTCTGAAATAGAGAGTCAATTAAAATAAAATACAAATTTAAAGGGAAGATTATATCTTTTAATAAACATTATAAATTATGGCAGAAAAGCAAAGAACACTTTCTCAAACTGTAATTCTTAATGGTCGAGGTTTACACACAGGAGTTGAGACTTCTATAACTCTTAATCCTGCTGATGAAAACTATGGTTTTAAATTTCGCAGAGTAGATTTAGAAAATCAACCAATAATAAAAGCATTAGCTGAGAATGTTTCATTTACAGAACGTGGCACTGTATTAAAAGAGGGCGAAGCTACAGTTAGTACAACTGAGCATTTATTAGCGGCCTTAGTTAGTATGGGTGTTGATAATTGCTTAATAGATGTTCACGGACCTGAAATTCCAATTTTAGATGGAAGTTCTGCTCCATTTGTAAAAGCAATAAAAGAGACAGGTACTGTTGAGCAAGACGCTGATAGAGAGTATTTCGAGGTTCGTGAAAAAATGATGATTGAAGACCCAGAGACTGGTAGTTATATTATAGCTCTACCAGATAATAACTTTTCTGCACAGGTTATGATTTCATTTGACAAATCACTTCAACTATCAAATCAGTTTGCTACACTTGATGATTTAAGCAAATTTGAAGAAGAGATTGCACCTTGTCGAACTTTTGTTTTTCTTCATGAACTAGAGCCTTTATTAAAAAACAATTTAATCAAAGGTGGTGATTTGGATAATGCAATAATAATAATTGACAAACCTGTTGAACAAGAAGAGCTTGATCATTTGGCAAAATTATTTAACAAACCATCTGTTGAAGTTAGACCTACAGGTATTCTCAATAATTTAGAGCTGCATTTTACTAATGAGCCAGCGCGTCACAAACTTTTAGATGTGATTGGTGATTTAGCACTAAGTGGAAGTAGAATTAAAGGAAGAATAATAGCTAACAAACCTGGTCATAAAATAAACTCTGAGTTTGCAAAAGTTTTACGTCAAGAGATTAGAAAACGTCAATTAAAAATTGATGCTCCATATTATGACCCCAATGCTGAGCCAGTATTTGATATAAAGGATATCCTTAGCATGCTTCCACATAGACCACCCTTTCTATTGGTTGATAAGATTATCGACTTAAAAGAAAAGACCATTGTTGGAGTTAAAAACATAACTATGAACGAACCATTTTTTGTTGGTCACTTCCCTGATGAGCCAGTTATGCCTGGCGTTTTATTAGTTGAAGCTATGGCTCAAATTGGTGGTTTATTAGTTTTAGGGCAAATCGAAGACCCACATACATATAGCACATATTTCTTAAAACAAGACAATATCAAATTCCGCAAAAAAGTAAGTCCTGGTGATACTGTTATTTTCAAACTAGAGTTAATGACAGAGATTCGTCGTGGGGTTGCTAATATGAAAGGAATTGGTTTTGTTGGTGACTCAGTTGTTGTTGAGGGGGAATTTATGGCTCAAATAGTTAAAAACAAAGAATAAAACAATCTATTTATAATATGAAGCAACCATTAGCTTATATTCATCCTGAGGCAAAAATAGCTCCCAATGTAGTTATTGGGCCATTTGTTACAATTGACAAGGATGTTATTATTGAAGAAGGAACACACATTCATTCGAATGCTGTTATACTTGAAGGGACTCGAATTGGTAAAAATTGCGAAATTTTTCCAAGTGCTGTAATTGGTGCTGTACCTCAAGACTTGAAATTTGTTGGAGAAGAAACGACTGTTGAAATTGGTGATAATACTACTATTAGAGAGTTTGTCACAATAAATAGAGGCACAAAAGCTAAAGGCAAAACTGTAGTAGGTAATAATTGCTTGTTGATGGCGTATGTTCACGTTGCTCATGATGCTATTGTTGGTGATAATGTGATTTTAGTAAATGGAGTTCAAGTTGCTGGTGAAGTTGAGATTGACGACTGGGCTATTGTTGGCGGACTTTCGGCGATTCATCAATTTGTTCGTGTTGGAAAACATGTAATGATTGCGGGTGGCTCGCTTATAGGAAAAGACGTACCCCCATTTGTCACAGCTGGAAGAAATCCACTTCAATATGCTGGCGTGAATTCTATTGGACTAAAAAGACGTAAATTCTCTGAAGAACAAATAGTAGATATTCAAAATTGCTATAGAATATTATTTCAATCAGGAATGCACTATTCAAAAGCTATTGAACATATAGAAAACACAATGCCAGTTTCTAATGAGCGAGATGAAATACTGGCTTTTACTAAAAATTCTAAACGAGGTTTGATAAAAGGTTATCAATCAGATAACAATAAAGACGAAGAGTAAAAGTTAACAACAAATAAAACTGTCCAAAGAGATATATTCAGATATTTTTTGGACAGTTTTTTTATTATTCATCTTCTACATTTTCATTTATATCAGCTTTCTTCAAAGGATTTGCACTAATCTCCTCATTTAGTTTTCTATTTCTAAATATATCTATAGCTGTATAAATTGCTGATAACAGAGATTGTTCTTCAGCTAAGTTTTGACCAGCAATTTCAAATGCTGTACCGTGGTCTGGAGAAGTTCTTACTACTGATAATCCAGCTGTATAATTCACCCCATTAGAAAAAGATAAGGTTTTAAAAGGAATCAGACCTTGGTCGTGATACATTGCTAACACTGCATCATACTTTTTAATATTATCAGATGCAAAAAAGCCATCTGCAGGAAATGGACCAAATGCCATTATACCACTTGCTTTTGATTCAATTACAGCTGGCTCGATAATCTCTTTCTCTTCTGTTCCTAAAAGCCCATCATCACCAGCGTGCGGATTTAATCCAAGCACTGCAATTCGAGGGCGACGAATCATAAAATCAACTTTCAGAGTCTCATTTAAGATTTGTAGTTTTTCCATTATTAGCTCTTTACTAATACTACTACTAACCTCACTGATAGGAATATGTCCAGTTACAACACCAACTCTCATTAAATCGCTAACCATTAGCATCAGAGGAGTGCCACTAACTTTATTTGCCAAATACTCTGTATGACCAGGAAAATCAAACTCATCAGACTGAATAGCTTTTTTATTTATAGGCGCAGTAACTAACACATCAACTCGCTCATTAACCAAATCTTCTACTGCTTTTTCTAAAGCCTGCAATGAAGCTCTACCACTTATTGAAGTTTGTTTTCCTAGCTCTACGCGTACATTGTCATCCGTACAATTAACTATATTTATACGTTTACTATGAGCTTCATTTCCAGAGTTAATATTATTAAGACTTAAAGAGGGCAATTCTAATGCCTTACGATGATATGCTGCAACTTTAGAAGATCCATAAATAATTGGTGTGCAAATATCTAAAATTTGATTATCTGATAATGCTTTAAATATAACTTCGTAACCTATACCATTTACATCACCGTGTGATATTGCAACTTTAATTTTTTCTTGTCTCATAGTAATCTTATTTTATTGTAAAGCAGTTCACTTTTTTTCATTAATTATATTTTGGAAAAACCTGTATAGCATTCTCACGCCAACACCTGTTCCTCCCAATGGCCTATAACTATCTGGTGCAGTGACAAAAGCTGATCCTGCAATATCCAAATGTAACCAAGGAGATTTTACAAAATGAGCTAAAAATTTACCTGCCGTAATTGCGCCTCCTTCTCTTCCGCCTACATTTTTAATATCGGCAACATCAGATTTAATCAAAGCATCATAATCACTCCAGAAAGGAAACCATACAACTCTTTCACAAACTTCATCGCCAGCTTTTTGCAATTTATCCATTTCAACAGTTGAGGCTGTTCCCATTCCAACAGTTCCATAAGACCCTAAGGCAATGGCTGCATTTCCCGTTAAAGTTGCTAAGTCAATAACCAATTCTGGATTATAATTCTCTGCAAAACTTAAAGCATCAGCTAAAATTAAACGCCCTTCGGCATCAGTATTCATTATTTCAACAGTTTTGCCATTATGCATTTTTAAAACATCTCCCGGCACAATAGTATTTCCAGTCAGTCTATTATCTGTAGATGGGATTAAGCCTACAACATAAATAGGCAGCTTATTTAATGCCAATGCGGACAGTGTACCCACGACAGATGCTGCACCGCCCATATCGCACTTCATTGTATCTAAACTTCCAGGTGGTGTTTTTAAATTTACTCCCCCTGTATCATATACAACACCTTTTCCAACTAACACGATTGGTTTATCATTAACAGCATTTTCTGGTCGCCACTCTAATATAGAAAAAGTTGGTGGGTCAATACTTCCTTGGTTTACACCTAAAAGTCCACCCATCTTTAAAGCTTCTATTTTTTTCTTCTCATAAACTTCTGCTGTAAAGCCAAATTCTTTAGAGAACTCTAGAACTTTTTCACCTAATTTTACAGATGACAAACTCCCAACTGGCTCATTTACCAAGTCGCGTGTTAAATAAACTGATTTACACAAATTATCAAGTTCAGATACATTCTCGTCAGTAATATTTTTATCTACCAATAAGAGTTCTAAGCTTTTATCTTTTTTATCCTCTGTTTTATATTTATCAAAGGAGTAAGCTCTTAAAATAATTCCTTCTGCAGATAACAAAGTGTTTTCTGACTCATCTGTATAATTTATCAAATATATTTTATAAAAATTATTCTCTAAATTTTTCAGCCAGATGTTAGCACTTTCTCGTCTAACAAACTCTTTAACATCTTCCTCTTCCCCTATTTTAATAATAGACAAAGATGAATTTAATCTATTTATAAAAACACTCTTTTGTTTATCTTCAAACTTTTCTTTTATATATTTTTTCTCTTTCTCTTCAAGAGAAATATTTTCTATCTGACTTAAATCAGAGATAATGAAAAGTAAATTTTCGTTATCTTGAAATTTATCTACTCTTTTTAATGAATAGTTCATTTTTATACTTTTAATACTTTACTAAATAGAAATTACTCTTTGTCATCGGGAAATTTAACACTTTGCATTAAAGCCTCCATCTGCCATACATAATTTCTTTTCTTAGGCTCTTCTGGATAGTATATATAACTATCTGTTACAACCACTCTTGAGTTTTCATAATCTAAATGTGCCAATGTCACAAAAGGACCACCCATCAAGTCACCTTGCACTTTCCACAATCCTCTTAGCTCAACGGTATAATGATTATTAATATCAAACGCTTTATAAGTAATTGGCAATTCGTGCTCGCTGGTCATATATGAACCATCTGACGGGCCAGGAACATTTGCCTTTAGAATAGAGTCTCTTTTATTTAATAAATAAACCTTTGACAAAGACTCTTCAGAATTATAATCGAATGAATATATAAACATTCCTTGGCTTAAAGTTGGTGTTTCATTTGAATACCAGCTAAATGTAGGAGTAACTTTCATTTTTTTGAAAATATTTGGAGCAATCATCTGCATTCCCCATTTTTTTTCAATCTCGTTATGCAATCCACCGTCAGTATATTTTCTAAAATATTGTCTTGTTCTGTTTAATTCGGCTTTTAAAAGTGCTGCAATAATTCTATATTGATTATTGTCAGCTATTTCTATAAACTTCTCTTCACTTTTAGCAAAAATTCTAATGATATATTGCCCTTTTGCATAATTATCTTCACTTTGAAAAGAGATTCCCTCATTTTCTACATCATCAGCAATTCTAACAACTATTAAGCTTCTAAAAGTCTTCATAGTACTAGTGAACGCACGATGCGGAGTAATGGAGAGATTAAAAATTGGTTCAACTTGCGGCAATCCTTCCATTGGCTGCATTAGCATAGCTCGCATAGTTTCACCAGCATCAGAGTTTCTCCACTTATCATCCATTACCATTAAAACTTCACCCATTGAACCTGTAATGTTTGGTTTTAATGCTTTGGTTTCTTTACATCCTATCATAGTTGAAATAACAACCACTATAGAAGATAATAAAAATAATTTTTTCATAATATCACCGATTTAATGTTAAAAGGTACTGGATTTTCTGGTTTTTCCCAAATAACTAATATTTGTCCTGCATTTAATTCTCTTGTATTAAGATTATTCCATTTTTGAACATCTTCAATTCTAACTTTATACTCCATTGCTATTTTGTGGAAAAACTCACCCCGTTTAACTCTATGCACCCTCTTGATATAACCTCGATTATATCCGTAAGGCAATTTAGTAGTAGGCGGAGTGTTTTCTTCTGTTATCAACTCCTTATTTTTAAGATAAAGAATCACTTTATCACGTGGAATCATAATCTGCACTGGTTCATTATAGACAGGTATAAACTGCTTTGTATATAATGGATTCAGCTCTTCTATAACTTCAACATCAACTCCTATAAGAGATGACAATTGAGAAAATGAAATGCTTTTATCAACAAAAACAAAACCTATCTCATCAAATTTAATTTCTGCCTTTGCTTTTTGAATATTATAAAACATATAATCATTCATCACATAATTGACTGCGATAAATGCTGGCACATACCCCTGTGTCTCTTTTGACAAATGTTCTCTTATTTTCCAGTAATCTGTTTCACCATTAGACTTTTCAATAGCCATTTTCACCTGTGCAATTCCACCATTATATGCTGCTAAAACTAAATTCCAATCGTGTAGATTGTCATATAGATATTTCAGATATTTACAAGCTGCTTCAGTTGATTTTACAGGGTCGTAGCGTTCGTCAACATAAGAATCAATCTTTAAGTCAAAGAGTCTAGATGCGTGATAGAGAAACTGCCAAAGACCTTTAGCACCTGATGTTGATGTTGCTCTTGGGTCAAGTGCTGACTCCACAACTGCTAAATACTTCAACTCCAATGGCAAATTATATTTATCTAAATACTCTTCAAAAAGCGGAAAATATAGGTCTGACTTTGCCAATATTGATGATAAGTGCTCCCTTCTTCTAACGGTATAAACATCTACATACGCTTGAACAGACTCATTATAAACTAGAGACATAGGCGTTTGTTTGTCCAATCTATCAATAGTTTTTATAATATCATCTTTTGCAGGTTTGTGAGCATAAGCAATAAAACCTAAAAGCAATAATAAAAATATATAAAATATATATTTAATTTTCACCGTATTTTTCAACATCTAAATAACTACAACCTAATTAAATTTATTTAAAGAAAAGTCTATAAATATCATTACCATTTGCATATATCAACAATGAAAATAGCAAAATTAATCCTATAGTTATAGCATATTCCATAAATTTATCACTTGGTTTTCTTCCCACAACAATTTCATATAGCAAAAAGAGAACGTGCCCCCCATCCAGTGCTGGTATTGGTAATATATTCATAAATGCTAAGATTATTGATAAAAATGCAGTTGTAAACCAAAAAGATTGCCAGTCCCATACTGGAGGAAACAGATTTCCAATAGCACCAAAACCACCAACCTGTTTTGCTCCTTCTTTTGTGAAAACAAGTTTCATCTGCTTCACATAATCAGTAAGCATTTTTACTCCTTTATTAACACCTGCTGGCATAGCTTCAAAAAAGCTAAAAGATACTGTTTCATATCCAAATAGAGCCAATGGACTCACAGGATAAAAGCCGATTTTACCATTTTCATCAACAGATAAGTTTTTATGAAGTAGTTCCCTGTCTCTATATAAACTTATTAGAACTGTTTTATTTGATAAATTCATTACTTCACGAGAGAATTCGTGAAAATATGGTGTAGAAATATTATTTACCGCAACAATGCTATCTCCAGGTAAAAGCTGTTTGCTATTACCACCATTGTCATCTATTACTCCACTAACAATTGTTGGCATTCTATAATCTACAAATCTACCCACTTGCTGTGCTATAATCTTTTGTGAGAAATTCTTAGGCACATCTAAATTAAAAATAGATTCACCTCTTTGAACTGTAATCTCCTCTACATCTTCGAGAAGCAAGTTATATGTTATATCACCAATGGTTTCAATTTTAAAATCACCAACTGCCAATATTTTATCTCCATCTTGCAACCCAATTTCTTCAGCTATTGGATTATATACATATCCATATTTAGCATTTTCGGCTGGTATATATGTTTCTCCCCATTTGTAAAGAATCATCCAGAAAATGAAAATTGCTAACAAAAAGTTGACTAAAACCCCACCAACCATAATAAGTAAGCGTTGCCAAGCTGGTTTTGATCTAAACTCCCAAGGTTTAGGTTCTTCTTTCATCTGTTCTTTATCCATTGATTCGTCAATCATCCCAGATATTTTCACATATCCTCCAAGAGGTAGCCATCCTAATCCATATTCTGTATCACCTTTTTTAAACTTAAAAAGTGAAAACCAAGGATCAAAAAACAGATAAAACTTTTCGACTCTTGTCTTAAATAAACGAGCAAAAAAGAAGTGCCCAAATTCGTGCAACAACACTAAAATTGATAAACTCAATAAAAGTTGTACAGTTTTAATCAGAATTGTCATATATTTTATATTTTATTATATACTATTTTTTATAAATAAGAGTTTGCTATTTCACGTGCTTCAATATCAGAATTTATATAATCTTCAATTGTAGGATTTTTTACAAAACTACTCTTTTCTATGGTTTTTTCAATTATTATAGGCATATCAATAAATTTACATTTATCATTTAAAAAAGCATCTACAACAATTTCATTGGTAGCATTTAATACACAAGGTGCATTGCCTCCAATTCTCATCGCTTCATAAGCCAATGATAGATTTCTAAAAACAGACAAATCTACCTCTTCAAAAGTTAGATTTGGGTAATTTAAGAAATCAAATCTAGGAAAATCATTCTCTAACCGCTGAGGATATCCCATTGCATACTGAATTGGTAATTTCATATCTGGCAAGCCCATTTGAGCTTTCATAGAACCATCAGTAAATTGAACTACACTATGAATTATAGATTGAGGATGCACTATTACACTAATCTGATCAGGATTTAAGTCAAATAGCCATCGTGCTTCGATAACTTCTAACCCCTTATTCATCAATGTGGCAGAATCAATGGTAATTTTATCTCCCATTTCCCAATTAGGATGATTTAATGCCTCTTTTTTTGTTACATTTTTCAAAAAATTAATATCCTTACCTCTAAATGGTCCTCCCGATGCTGTTAAAATAATCTTCTCAATTGGATTTAATAACTCTCCTTGTAAACATTGAAAAATAGCAGAATGTTCAGAATCGACAGGAATAATCGGAGTATTATTTTTTTGAGCCAAATCCATAACCAACTCCCCAGCAACTACCAACACCTCCTTATTGGCTAATGCTACAGGTATATTTGCCTCAAGTGCTCTTAATACTGGTATTGTGCCAACAAATCCAACAGTTGCAGATAGCAACATATCAATTGTACTCATAGAAGCAACTTGCTCAATTGCCTCCTCGCCTGCATATACTTTTATAGGATATTTTGAAAGAGATTCTTTTACGAAAGAATACTTCTCTTTATTTCTAACTACCACTACATTAGGCTGATATTTTATAGCTTGGGCAATTAGTAATTCAACATTATTATTAGCTGTTAGAACCTCTACTTCAAAATAATTTGGGTGATGATCGATTACATCAAGCGCTTGTGTGCCAATAGAGCCAGTTGAACCTAAAATTGCAATACGTTTTTGTTTAGTCATCTGAGTTTTAATCTTTTAGTTTCAAAAAGAAATATATTCTTCTGGGTTTAGCGGTGTTCCATTAAACCAAAGTTCAAAGTGCAAATGAGGCCCACTACTTAATTCGCCTGAATTACCAACTCTAGCAATGGCTTCACCACTTTTTACAGTTTGGCCTACCTCCTTCAACAAGTTTTGATTGTGTTTATAAATTGAAATTATATTATTGGGATGTTGAATTTGAATAACATATCCAGTTTCAACTGTCCAGCCTGAAAAAATCACAACTCCATCCATAATAGCAGAAACGTGTGCGCCTTGAGCAGCTAAAACATCTACTCCATAATGATTGCGAGTCTCACCAAAACCGTTGACAACGACGCCTTTTATTGGACTAAAGAAAAATACATTCTCCAATTCAAAAACTCTATCTTTAGATTGCCTTACTGAAAGGTTAAATCGTTCTTCTTGTTCAACGTGTGCACGTAAGATTGAATCCTCTTGAGAACGAGTAAATTCTAAACTATTATTAACTTCAGAATCAGAAGAAGCTTTTGTATAAGACTCTAGCTCTAATGAATCTGGTATTTCACCACGTATAATTGCTTGAAACACATTAATAAACTTCTCACGTCGCTCAACCTCGATTATTAGCGAATCGACTCGCTGTGTATTTCTAACTATCAGCAGACGCTGTTGAGCATCAGGATATCCAGGAATGTACTCTCTTAAACTTGTGAAAGCTATCAGGAAAGTAACTAACACGATTAAAATTATACTTAAAGATGTAACAAGTGTAACAACATTTAATCGTGATAACCTAAAAACAAAAAGTTCTTCATAAGTTTGTTCATTAAAAATTGCAAACCTATACTTATGTCTAAGTTTTCTATAAAAGCTCTTATCTTTTTTTATTCTTGCCATTATATTTATTTTTTTGCAACTACAAATTTAAAAAAATAAATCTGTCATACCTCTTTTTCAATTAGTTTCTAACATAAGAATCATAAACTTATATATTCTTTAATTTTATAAATAAAAATTTTCGCCATAACACCCTATTAACCAAAGAAGAAGACAAAACAGACAAAATAAACACTACAAAAGCTTGCGTTTAATAAATAATGTTCATATATTTGCAATCGCAATCAAAAGGAATATTATCATTATAATATAAAATATATTGCGGGATGGAGCAGTGGTAGCTCGTTGGGCTCATAACCCAAAGGTCGTCAGTTCGAGTCTGGCTCCCGCTACTAAGAAAAGCGAAACACTATTTTGTGTTTCGCTTTTTTATTTTATATAAAATAGAGCGGCACGGCTTTACAAGCACATTGTTTCTGATTATACATTATGTAAATTATCACCTTGTCAAGAAAATGTCACACCTAACGGCGTTCTATTTCCTGTTTTCGTCATTGCAACACCCAAAAATGATAGTAGTTTGAATAATTCTAAATTTTATATTCACTAGACCTCTTTTGAAAAAATCCGAGCATTACGACTAGTAAGTTGTGTCAAATTATTGACTGATAAAATAGCTTTATAAAACTGTTTTTTTCCTGATAGACAGATATTGTTATTATGTTTCTCTCTCGCCT
>CAZHHH010000005.1:8182-51485 GCA_964532085.1 uncultured Marinilabiliaceae bacterium | reverse complement strand
AATGAACTCTTGATAAATGGGGCGTCACCGCCAATTTAACTGCAACATGGGTTAAGCTGAGATATTCCTATTAGTAAAACATCTTTTAATTTACTATATCATTATAGCCTTATCGCTATACTTCATCTAATTTATAAGCAACCATTTTGACTTCAGCACACCATAACGTAGGAACGTTCCTACTTCGCCTTCCTATATTCCTCAACTATCAACTTTCATCTTGGTTACGGACAATCATCTTGCCTTCGGTTAGAGTCGGCGTAGGAATGTGGTCGGTGAGCTTGTCGAACTGCCCCTACGTTTTCATCCTATATCCTCGCTTATGTCAAACTTTCCACAGTTCGACAAGCTCACTGCATCGCTTTCATCCTCGTCTATGATGAGACTGGGCAGAGACCCAACTTTCCACTTTCATCTCTCATCTCTCATCTATCATCTCTCATCTCTCATCTTTCATTGATCTTCCTCAGGAAAATAATAATAAATAGTATCTGAAAAGGTTTCATAAGATTTTATAAAAACACTATCCAAAATCTCACGAGTAACACCATCACGAGTTATAGTAAATCTGTAGGGCGTGTAATCATCGCCGTATCCTATATGACCATAGTGTGGATAAAACAAGGATTCTTTATAACTAAAAAAGCGCTCATAGCCTGTTCCATAATATGACTGTTTACCATAATCATCATCTCCTTCATGAAATTTACCCAACACTTCAAAAAAGACCACATCTGTTTCATAAATATCGCCCTTGAAAGTTATAAATGGTTTAAAAAATGCAGGTAACTTTATTTCAAACTGTTCATCTTTATAATGTCCACCACCATAAAACTTTGGCCAAGAAGTATGTTTACGATAAGATGTAACTCCATTATCTCTATCTTTTGTAACAAAAAGAGCTGCATGATGAGTGCCGGTGATGGATACTTTAAAGTATCCATCTTTATCGGTAATTGCAAGTGATGTTATTCCCGATGATGTGTTTCCACCTCCAAAATCAACCCAACCACCACCAGAGGCTATTCCATCTTTTAAACGAACATAAACACTATCAACTGGCTCATTGGTCATAAAGTTAATAACTCGTCCCTCTATGGTGGTAGTATATTCTTTATCTTTACAACTTGACAAAAAAAGAGATGTACTCAAGAATATTAATAATAATTTTTTCATTGTTTTACTATTTTGGTTACTACTTCATGGGTTTTATTGTTTATTTTAAGCAAGAAGACTCCTTTGGGAATATTAATTGCATCTATTGTATATTCATCACTTCCTATAGAACTACCCTTATATAACAGACTACCAGAAAGATTAAAAATTTTGATTGAATAAAATTTATCCATATCGCCTCCTTTAAATTTTAAATGTATAAAATTTTTAACAGGATTAGGAAAAACTTCCACTTCAAAATTAGTATTAAGAGATGGAACTTCATTCTCTGAATAGTCAAAAACTTGGTCTAAATAAGGTGATTGTTTAGAATAGTCCACAGGCTTATAATTATGCGATGCAAATGATTTTAATTGACTATTATAAGTTACATTCTTTATGCTTGCTGTAAATTCAGAGCCAGCTTTTGCCGTGAATCCGGGTTTAAAAGTAATTGAATTTGATGCTTCTGCTTTTACTTTAGAACCAGACTCAATAGTTACTGTATTACCATCACCTGCAAAAGTCAAACTTTCTACAGCTCTAAAAAGCCTAACACCTTTTACACTTAGCTGACTTATTTTATTTCTTCTGATAGGTGGATAAGTATATTCAATCATATTCTCTTTTAATTCAGTTAATAAATATGTAGCTGTTTTACCGCTTATTGTAACATGCTCTTCAGGATCATCACTGTCCATTCCTCTTAATTTATCAAAAGGTGTTGGTATTTTTTTACTTGATATTTCGTTACAAGTTGCATAATTTTCCCAATCTTTTCCAACATTATCATTTGTTACTTTTACACCAAATGCAGATGCAGTAGGAATAAAAGTTGCCCTTGTGAATGGGATATTAATATCAGATTTTTTATTAGCATTACCTAGATTACAATTTAAAGAATAAAGTCCGCTATGCCATCCACCGTACGAATTTTCTAAGTTAACCGGATTGTTAGTATCACGTTTAAAATTTCCGTCTTTTCTTTTTCCATCTATAACTGTTTGTACATCTTTTGAACCATCCAAACCATAACCTGAAAAATATGTACTTTTTATTTTAAAATCTATTTTAAAATCTATAACTTGAGTTGGATAATCATACAACCTTTTCTTATTTGTTCCATTAGTAATTGCGTAGTTAGTTGTAAGGTCTGGATATCCTCTTTGAGCAATTTTTTTATAAAAAGGTGTTATTTCATCTACATAAGATGGTCTGTCATTATGATGCATTATCAACATCTGTTTAGCAGCATCTGTATCTAACATAGAAAGACTTTTTAGAGCATCTGATTTTGCTTTTTTTAAATTTTTCACTACTCTATTATAATACTCATATGACATCCCAGGCAAACCAGTTAATAATCCTAATGGAAGTGTTGCACTACTGCCAGTGTCTAAACCTTTTAAAAAAACTAAAACATGCTGCAATGCAATTGGTATATACGCTCCTTGTTGCGGCGAATCAAATGAGAACCAAAGTTTTATTTTATGATCTATTTTATCATTTTCCATTTCAGAAATTGCAAGACGAGTTATCAAACCTCCCATACTGGGACCAATTATAATTAAATCCTCTGTGTTTTCATCTCTAAAATCAGAACCATTTATCACATTAGAGATAAAATATTTAAAAACACTTGCATTTTTAAAAATATCACCAGCTCCATCTAAAAAATCTACAATTACAATATCATAACCAGCACTTCTAAGAGAGGTTATTAAACCAGGTGATTTTGTATCTTCTGAATACCAAGGAGATGGCTGTCCATCAATCAAATGATAAAGACCACGTCCATCATTGTTGTAAGGCAAATTAGAGTCTTCTACAATATTGTTTTTAAAAAAGTCTCTTTTATTACCTGGGTCAAAACCATCTGTAATAATTATTGGACGTTTAAGTTTTTTCTTTACTTTTGAATCTGTATCACTATAAAGAATATAATATTTTATATGAGATTCAACATTTACTATCTCATCAAAACAAACAGGTAATAATATGATATCACCACCTTTCTTTAATGGATTTGATAATGGATTTTTTATAGGAATTGTACATCGTTCTATAGTATAACTTTTAGGATAGAAGTCAATATAATTTGGTTCTCTAACTTTCGGCAAGTCATTTGTATAGTTCTTAACACTTTTTAATCTACTTTCATTTGAGTTAACAAAAGGGATTGTTGTTGAACTTATTCTTAAAAAGTCAAAATGTGAATAAAGTGTTTTGATTTCATCTGTTCTATTATCCTTTACTTGTAATTTTATCTTTACCAATTCATGGCTGCTTTCAGAAGAAAAGTCAACATCAATAGGAGAATCAAATTCAATATTCACATATCCATTTCCAAAATCAGCTTGTATATCTAATAACTCCTCATTAGTATTAGAATAATAAAGAACACTAGGAAATAAAAAAGTTACTCTATCACCAAACACGTTAGATGCAAACACACTAGATGCCACAACTCTATGTTTATCATAAGACTCTTTTGTCGAGTGGCTATCAATTAAAAAGCCATTTACCTCTATAAACTCACCATTAACTATAGCACTTGGCTTAATCACATTATAATCTATATTAATAACTCCAACTAAATGGTGATTATTACCTCTTGTAACAGAAATAGCAATATCATTTAATTCCTCAATATCAGTATATGGAGTTTGCTCAATGCGAGCATTCATTAAAGATGTGTAAATATGTCTCCAGTAAAAATAACTTCCATTTTTAACTTTACTTATTCCATTATATTCAAAGAAATTTTCAGTTGGTTCAACTATTTTATCTATCAGTATTCCAGTTGTAATCTTTGACTTATCTAATTTTGAAAGATACAACTCAGGATTTTCAAAATAACTTTCAGAAGTTATAAAACTCCTTACTTCTTCTTGTCCTGTAACTTTAATAAAAGTAAAAACAAGAAATACAACTAACACAAAATAATTAATTTTCATATCAAATTATTTATTTTGTTCTAATTCATTTATTCTCTTGTTTAACTCTATGGTGTATAAAGTCAACTCTTCTATTTTCATCAATAATAGTTGATTCATCTTTGTTAGTTCAACGCCATTGGTTTCCATATCAAGTGCAGTCGGGATTTCAGGTAAATGATTGTTTTCATTAATAA
The DNA here is from genome assembly GCA_964532085.1 of uncultured Marinilabiliaceae bacterium. GTDB lineage: Bacteria > Bacteroidota > Bacteroidia > Bacteroidales > Marinilabiliaceae > CAZHHH01. The sequence goes on along the minus strand of CAZHHH010000005.1, from coordinate 47,197 downwards.
AATCCTCAACTTCATCAAGTGTTCTTAGAGAGTAGTCCGCATCAAATACAAAGTCGGCTCCCGGTGCAGTTGTTACTTTTATTTCATTGGCACGGATTGTGCCGTTTACATCAAGTTTGGTGTTTGGAGAAGTTGTTCCTATACCAACTTTGCCATTTTGATCAATAGTAAACACAGCATCTTCTATCGTTGCAGGCTCAAAATCTTTAGTATTACGCTGTAGAATATGCAATTTCCCTCTACTCCATCCACTTCCATTACCTTCTGCGACAATAGCTATCTTTGATCTTTTTATATATCCATCTTTATATCCTTCAGGGTCGAAACTTATTCCAAAAGCATTTCCTTTTAGATGGGTATTACCTCCAACTCTAAGTAAATAATTGACACCTTCATTTTTTGTTATAAATCTCCCTTCTCCATCAACTTGCAACTGAGTACGAGGCATTTCTTCTTTGTAATTCCCTATACGTACAAATCCATTATTATGCACCCATACACCACCACCTTTTGTTGCACCCATCATTCCTGTAACAGCATCTTCATTGCCAGGATAATTCAAAGTCTGTGAATTAGTTATAATAAGTCGTTTAGATGGGCCACCATGTCTTCGAATAGTTATATCACCAGGTTTATTTCCTGATAAATACTCTCCATTTTTCTCAGCAACTCCAATATACAAGCCTGAATTAAGAGATTCATTTTTTTAGTGAAAATGATTAAGTCCATCTGTTAGAAATGATTTTCCACCTTTAACAGTTATACCATTTTCAAAAGTCCATGTTCCAGTTATTTTATGATTTCCAGTAGCTGTTAAAGTTTGTGCATTTGTTTTTGTTAAAAAAAAACAAAAAAATAAGACAAAACAAATTTTAAAATTTTTCATAATAAATTGAGTTATGAGTTAATATTAAATAAAAAAGAGCCATTGACAATGAAATGATAAACATCTACTCATAATCAATCGCTCCTAATCAATTAGCAATTTCAAAATAATAAAAATGAAAAGCAACTGTTTTTAAATAAAAAAAATCTCCAATATAAATTCGTCATTTTTGAACAAAATCATCAGTGCTGTTTAAGAACCTAAAAATCAGCCAAATATACAAATTTCTGCAAAGGGAATTATTTTTTAACTGCACAACAGGTGACTAATAATTATTTTGTACTTTTGAGAAAACTATAAAAGCATTACTAAATGGACACTAGATTTGATAAAGAAGACTTAAAACAAGCCGTTGAAACTATAAAAAATGATGGAATTATACTTTTTAAAGATGATACTGGATGGTATTTTGGTGCATCTTCTAAAAGTGAAAAGGCAATTTCTAAAATGTTAGCTATTAAAAAACCAATATATAAATATGAATTATTAATAGATAATGAGAATAAAATTGGGGTTTTTGCTGATAATATTAATGATTTAGTTTACGATATATTTGAAATAAACGATAATCCAACAACTATAATTTTATCTAAAAAGAAAAATTTAAGTAAAAACTTAATAGATATAAAAGAGATTGGATTTAGAAAAACTAATAATTCATTGATTTCTTATCTTTGTAATAGAATTAATCATCCATTATTTATTATGGAAGCAAACAATTCTGCAGTTGATTATTCACAATTGCAGAATAGTTCTACTTTTGATAATCAATTTGCCGACTATGTGGTTTCATTTAAAATAGATAATAATTCACAGTTCTTAAAAAGAGAAATTTTAAGAATAGAAGAAAATGGTGAAGTTGAAATTATAAAAGAATAGGAAATATGAACCATAAAGAACTAAATTTTAAACATACTGAGAAACTTCAAATTCGTTTTAATGATATTGATATGTTGGGACATGTTAATAACATATCTATTCAAGAGTTTTTTGATTTGGGAAGAATAAAATACTTAACAAAGACTTTGGGAGATTTGCTAGATACTAAAAGCAAGCATTTGGTTATAGTATCATATAAAACTTCATTTTTTAGTCAAATCTTATTCGACAATGAGATAGAAGTAAAAACTAAAGTGTATGAAATTGGTAATAAGAGTATTAAAATGGCTCAAGCTATTGTTGATGAAAATGGAAAGACTATGGCAACAAATGATTGTGTGCTAGTTGGCTTCGACTTCCAGAAAAATGAAAGTATTATAATACCACAATTATGGAAAGATGCTCTGATTAAATTTGAAGATAATGAGATTAATCTAAATAAAGATCGATGAGTCCCTCAGGGGCAGATATTAACAACACTTGCTCTTTTTCACGTATTTCGACAATAAACTCTTCATTTAGCGGAACTAGAATTTCAGTTCCGTTATTATCTATTTGAATAAGAGGGTTGTTATTTATTTCAATAATGGACTGAACTACACCAATTTTTCCAAGATTCGTATCAACAACTTCATATCCTTCAATTGTCCATAAGTCATTATCACTTTCTAAATCATTGATAATATCATCTTTTTTTAAAAAAGAGTTTGAACCGACAAGTTTTAAAGCTGCCTCCTCCCTATCAATAGTATCCACCTCCACGATTATCTCGTTATGAACTTTATATCTCAAATTTATTATTTGATATGGAACAATTCCTCCTAAAAATTCAAGAAACAGATATTGTGCATCAAATTCTACACCTGCAAATCGATTTAAAATCTGAATTTGCATTGCTCCATTGACTCCATGAGTTTTTATAACCTTTCCTACATGTACACTATCTGCAAACATTTTATATAAAATTAAAAAAACCTGTCATCTATTAATAGTGACAGGTTTTGAAAAAATAGTATTGTGAATATTATTCTTCTGTTTTTTCTTCTGCCTCAGCTTCTGCTTCTGGCTTTGCTTCTTCAGCAGGTGTCTCTGCTACTGGCTCTTCAGCTGCTGGTTCCTCTGCAACAGGATCTTCTGTAGCTGGTTCTTCCTCTGCAACTTCTTCTTTAGTAGCTTCTGCAGCCTCAGCGGCTAATTCAGCATTTCTTTTTGCAAGTTTTGCAGCTCTTTCAGCATTAACTTTAGTTTCTGCTTCTAATCTTGCTTTAAAGTCTTGCTCTTCTTTTTTAGCTAATGATTCTTTTTTATCACTTGCTTTAGCTTCTTTTTCTTCAATCCATTTATTGAATCTTTTTTCAGCTTCAGCTTCATCAAAAGCTCCTTTTTTAACACCTTCTAATAAGTGTTTCTTTAACAATACTCCTTCATTGCTAAGTATTGAACGAACTGTGTCGGTAGGTTGAGCGCCATTTCCAAGCCATTTTAAGGCTTTTTCAAATTCGAGGTCAATTGTAGCAGGATTTGTATTTGGGTTATATGACCCAATTTTCTCAATAATCCTGCCATCTCGTGGCGCCCTGCTATCTGCTACCACAATGTGGTAGTAAGCATAACCTTTACGTCCGCGTCTTGTTAATCTAATCTTTACGGCCATTTTTTCTTAATAATTAATTAATTTTCAACCTACTTAAAAATTTTGTGGGTGCAAAGATAGATAGTTTTTTATAATTATAAAATTTACAACCACAAAATGTTATATAGTAATATTATATTCTCTTTCTTATTGCTTCTGTTTCCTTTTCAAAACCTGGTTTACCCAATAAAGCAAACATATTAACTTTATAGTCCTCTACCCCAGGTTGGTCAAATGGATTTACCTCAAGTGTATAACCACTTATTCCACAGGCTTTTTCGAAGAAATAGATTAATTGACCCACATGATAAGCATCTAAAACAGGCAATACGATACGAATATTAGGAACTTTGCCATCAACATGAGCAATCATTGTTCCCAACTCTGCCATTTTATTAACCTCATCAACACGCTTTCCTGCAAGATAATTAAGCTGATCTAAATCATCTTCTTCAGTTGGAACTTCAACATTATTTAATGGATTTTCAACCGAAATTACTGTTTCAAAAATTGTTCTCTCTCCATCTTGAATCCACTGACCCATTGAGTGTAAGTCTGTAGTGAAATTAACTGATGCAGGGAATATTCCTTTACCATCTTTTCCTTCACTCTCTCCATAAAGTTGCTTCCACCACTCTGAAAAGTATTGAAGTTTAGGATTATAGTTTGCTAAAATTTCAATCTTTTTACCATCTTGATATAGTAAATTTCTAATTGCAGCATAAATTGCAGCAGGATTTTTATCAAACGGAACATCAGCTGAAGTTGCAGTTTCCATATCTTTAGCACCTTCGATTAATGCTTCAATATCAATACCTGCCAATGCAATAGGTAACAATCCTACAGGAGTTAAAACCGAGAATCTTCCACCAACATCATCAGGAATTATATATGTTTGGTATCCTTCTCTGTCAGCTAAAGTTCTAAGAGCTCCCTTTTTCTCATCTGTTATTGCAACAATTCTATTTTTAACATCATCAGTTGCATATTTTTTCTCTAATAATCCTTTTAGCAATCTAAATGCCAACGCTGGCTCAGTAGTAGTTCCCGACTTAGAAATAACTACAACAGAAAAGTCTTTATGTTTAAGAAAATCCAATAATTCATAAGTGTAATCTTCATCGATATTTTGACCTGCATAAACAATTGCTGGCTTTTTTCTATCTTTTTCATAGGCATCAAAAGAATTTGTCAATGCATCAATCACAGCTTTTGCACCCAAATAACTACCGCCTATACCTGCAACAACCACCACCTCTGACTGTGTAGAAAGACGTTTTGCTGTTACTTTTATGTCATGAACTAACTCTTCATTTATAGACGAAGGTAAATTTAACCACCCTAAAAAGTCATTTCCTTCACCATTTCCATCATGAAGTTTTTGTTGTGCATCAATAACTTTTGACGCAATACCTTTAAGTGCACCATCGGGCAAAAACGACTCTGCCTTTGAAGTATCTAAAATTAATTTATTCATTTGGTGTTATAGTTTTATAATGTTAATTATTTTTTTATCGTAAATAATCTGTCAATATTTTTATCTCAATTGCTGGAGAAATTCTTTCAAATATAATGTTATATACGGCATCTAAAATTGGCATACTGACATTAAATTTGTCATTCATCTCTTTTATAATTTTTGTTGAATAATACCCCTCTGCAATCATAAGCATCTCTAGTTGTGCACTTTTCACAGAGTATCCTTTTCCCAACATTGTTCCAAAAGATCTATTTCGGCTAAATTGAGAATAACACGTAACCAATAAATCTCCTAAATAAGAAGAACTTTTAATATCACGAGACATTGGATGAACAGTGTCAACAAAGCGCTTTATCTCTTGAATAGCATTGGAAATTAAGACTGCCTGAAAATTGTCGCCATAGCCTAGTCCATGACAAACTCCAGAAGCTATAGCCATAATATTCTTTAATACTGCAGAATATTCTGTACCATAAATATCATCAGAAGTTGTGACTTTTATAAATCCACTTTCAAAAATAGTAGAAATAGCTCTTGCAGTTTTCACCTCTTCACAAGCTATAGTTATATAACTCAATCTCTCCAACGCAACCTCTTCAGCATGGCAAGGACCTGATATAACAGCTATATTGCTTATGGGAACATTCATTTTTTTATTGAAAAATTCACCCACAACCATATTCTCGTCTGGTACCAAACCTTTTATGGCGGAGACTATAAACTTGTTTTTTAATGATTTTGAAAGTGGTGATAAAATGCTCTTTAAAAATGCTGAAGGATTAGCAAATATTATAATATCTGACTCTTCTACAATTTCATTTATATCACTAAAAAAAGTTATCCTATTCACATCAAAGCTTACTGATTGCAAATAGTTTGGATTATGCTTCTTTTTTATAAAATCATCTACGCGTCGAGGATTTCTAAAATACCAGTTAATGTTTGGCACATTTGCCAAAACCATTTTTGCAATTGCTGTGGCCCAACTTCCACTACCAACAATCCCTATTTTTGACGTAGAAACGTCCATAATTTACTGTTTTAAATTTGAAATCCAGCTAGCAACATCATCTTGACTTGGATTGCTTAATTCTAGCTTATTCTTTTTATTATATCCACACAAATCTTGATGCAATTTATTCGGATTTACATCTTTTAAAGATTTTAATTGCTGATATCCTAATTTTCTTAATACATCAATCCACTCTTTAGCTATTCCAACTTCAATAAACTTCTCATCTCCATCTTTCTCTTGTCTTTTTTCTGGGCGCATCTGAGGGAAGAAAAGTACTTCTTGAATTGAGCTTTGATTTGTCATTAACATAACTAATCTATCAATACCAATACCCATTCCTGAAGTTGGAGGCATACCATACTCTAATGCTCTAACAAAATCTAAATCAATTAACATAGCCTCGTCATCTCCTTTTTCAGAAAGCTTCATCTGCTCCTGAAAACGCTCTAGCTGGTCGATGGGATCATTAAGCTCGCTATATGCATTTGCTAACTCTTTTCCATTAACCATAAGCTCAAAACGCTCTGTTAATTCTGGGTTATCACGATGTTTTTTACTAAGTGGAGACATCTCTGTTGGGTAATCTGTGATAAAAGTTGGCTGTATATAGTGATGTTCACATTTTTCGCCAAATATCTCATCAATTAATTTCCCTTTACCCATAGTATCATCAATTTCGATATTTAATTGTTTACAAACATCTTTCAATTGATCAACATCCATTCCTGAAATATCAATACCAGTATGCTCTTTTATAGAGTCGAGCATAGTTATACGCTTATAAGGTCTTTTAAAATCGATAACTTTATCGCCAACTTGAACCTCCGTTTTTCCATGAAGTTCTAGTGCTACTTTTTCAACTAACTCTTCTGTGAAATTCATCATCCACTTATAGTCAGTGTAAGCAACATAAATCTCCATAACAGTAAACTCAGGGTTGTGAGTTCTGTCCATTCCCTCATTTCTAAAGTCTTTTGCAAACTCATAAACACCATCAAAGCCGCCAACTATAAGCCTTTTTAGATAAAGTTCATTGGCAATTCTAAGGTATAGTGGAATATTTAACGCATTGTGATGAGTAATAAACGGACGTGCAGCTGCTCCACCTGCTATAGACTGCAATATTGGAGTTTCTACTTCTAAATAACCACGCTCATTAAAGAAATTTCGCATGGTATTAATAACTTTTGTACGCTTTATGAAAGTCTCTTTAACCCCCTCATTAACAACTAAATCAACATAACGCTGCCTATATCTCATTTCAGGGTCAGTAAAAGCGTCATATATAACACCATCTTTCTCTTTTACAATTGGCAGTGGTCTTAAAGATTTAGACAAAACAGTTAATTCTGTAACATGAACAGAAATTTCACCCATTTTTGTTTTAAAAACATGTCCTTTAACACCAATAAAATCGCCTATATCAAGCAATCTTTTAAAAACAGTATTATATAAAGATTTATCCTCATCTGGACAAATATCGTCTCTTCGAACATAAATTTGTATCCTACCTTCAGCATCCTTTAGCTCTGCAAATGAGGCATTCCCCATTATACGGCGGCTCATTATTCTTCCAGCAATAACAACTTCTTTAAAATCATCTGGATTAGATTCAAAATTATCTAAAATATTTTCAGAATAATGTGTTATTGGATATTCTGCCGCAGGATAAGCTTCAATTCCTAAACTACGTAACTCTTGCAAACTCGCACGACGAATCTGCTCTTGTTCACTCAACTCGTGATAAATGTTCATTTTATATTATTGTATTTTATTGTTCTGCAAAAAATATTCTAATGTGCAAAGATAATTTCAAATTTCTATAAATAAAATTTATAAGCTAAAAGCTTCATTATTCTAACTTTAAAAAATATATTTTTGTGAAAATTTTTCTTTTAAACAGTAAAACTTCCTTTTATTTGTAAAAAATGAACTTACTTATTTACTTTTGGTTTATTCTTTAAGAAAAAAACTATTTTTAAAATAAGAAAATTACAATAACAAAATGAATATATTAGAGCAACGTAAAGAAATTGCTAAAAAACGTGAAGCATTAAGACGTTCAAAACCAGACTGGTTAAAAGTACAACTCCCACAAAGCAATGATTATAAATGGATGAATAATACCATTAAAGAGCATAGTTTGCATACAATCTGCACAAGTGGAAAATGTCCTAATGCTGCAGAATGTTGGGGTGTTGGAACTGCAACATTTATGATTTTAGGAAATATTTGCACTAGGGCATGTAAATTTTGTAATGTTCCAACAGGAAAACCTGAGGCAGTTGATGAAACTGAACCACAAAGGATAGCACGTTCTGTACAAATTATGAAACTGAAGCACGCAGTAATAACATCTGTTGACAGGGACGACCTGCCTGATGGTGGAGCTGGTATTTGGGTTGAAACTATAAAGGCTGTTAAGGAGAAAAACCCTGGTATAACACAAGAGGTTTTAATTCCTGACTTTCAAGGAATGACAAATTTAGTTCAACAAATAATTGATGCAAAACCTGAAGTTATAAGTCACAACTTAGAAACTGTTAGAAGATTGACACCTCAAATTAGGTCACGAGCAAAATATGATGTTAGTCTATCTGTTTTAAAATATATATCTGATGCTGGTGTAGTTTCTAAATCGGGAATTATGCTTGGATTGGGCGAAAAAGAAGATGAAGTGCTTGAAACTATGGACGACTTAGCAAAAGTTGGTGTAAAAGTTTTAACAATTGGTCAATATCTACAGCCATCTAAAAAACATTTAGAAGTTCAAGAGTATGTAACGCCTGAGCAATTCAAATTCTATGAAGAAGAGGGTTTAAAAAGAGGATTTAAATATGTTGAAAGTGGACCATTGGTGAGAAGCTCTTATCACGCAGAAAAACATATCAATGCACTTAAAAAATAATTTGTTTATGAATAAAGTCACTTTTGAGGATTTAGAAATTATAGATTATAAAGAGGCGTGGGATTATCAACAGAAGATATTTCAAAATATTTTAAATAATAAAAGTCAGAATAAGAATTCACACACGCATCATCTACTTTTTTGTGAACATCCACACGTTTATACACTTGGAAAAAGCGGCACACAGAATAATTTATTAATTTCTGATGAATTTTTAAAAAGTATAAATGCCACATTCTATAAAATTGATAGAGGTGGCGATATTACATATCATGGGCCTGGGCAAATTGTTGGATACCCAATTTTTGACTTGGAGATATTAAAAATAGGCATTAAAGAGTACATTCATCTTTTAGAACAATCTATAATCGACACATTAAAAGATTATGGCATTGATTCTTCAAGACTAGAGGGTGCAACTGGCGTATGGCTTGATGTGAATAAGCCTGGGGTTGCTAGAAAAATTTGCGCCATCGGAGTTAAAGCAAGTAGATATGTCTCTATGCACGGTTTTGCTCTTAATGTAAATAGTGACTTAAATTATTTTAATCATATCAATCCGTGTGGTTTTATTGACAAAGGTGTAACATCAATGGAGAGAGAAATTGGTAAGTCTATAGATATCAATGAAGTTAAAAACAAAATATTAAAAAACATACTAACACTATTTGAACTTAATAATAATTGAGTTAAACATAAAATATTATTCTTTTCATCAATTGCTTTCATTGCACAACAAAAGTATTATCTTTAAAGCACACGAAGCATAGTATATTATTATTTATATAATATATTGTATTAAATCATATATATAATTTTTTGATGAATAAACGTTGGGCAATAAAAGAGAGGTTTGATATTGACGTAGTTAAAGCTTTTAAAAAAGAGCTTGACTTGAATCCAATTTTATTGGAATTAATGCTTCAGCGTGGAATAAATAGTTATGATAGTGCACATAAATTTTTCAATCCTGAATTAAAAGATTTATATGACCCATTCCTGATGAAGGATATGGATATTGCAGTTGAACGTTTAGAAAAAGCCATAAAAAACAATGAGAAAATTCTAATTTATGGAGATTATGACGTAGATGGCACTACTGCTGTGGCATTAGTCTATAATTTTTTAAAAAATCAATGCTATGAAAATATAGACTTCTATATTCCCGACAGATACAAAGAAGGGTATGGAATTAGCATACAAGGCATTGAGTATGCACATTCGACCAATGTTAAATTAATTATCTCTTTAGATTGTGGTATAAAAGCTATAAATCGAGTGCGAGATGCTAAAGAGGTTGGGATTGATTTTATAATTTGTGACCATCACACACCCGGCAAAGAGTTGCCCGTTGCTGTTGCTGCTTTAGACCCTAAAAGGGAAGATTGTGAATATCCTGATAAAAACCTATCTGGCTGTGGTGTAGGATTCAAATTTATGCAAGCTTATGCACAAAAAAACAATATTAATAAAGAGAATCTTTTTTCTTATTTAGATTTAGTAGCTGTGAGTGTTGCTTCAGATATAGTTCCTTTAGTTGGTGAAAATAGAATATTAACTTTTCACGGATTAAAACAACTTAATAAAGAACCTAGCACTGGACTTCAAAGCATTATTGAAATTTCAAATCTTCAAGATAAAGAAGTATTAATAAGTGATATTGTTTTTAAATTAGGCCCAAGAATTAATGCTGCAGGACGAATAGATTCGGGGCGTAATGCCGTAGATTTGCTGATTAGTAAAGAAAAAACTTTAGCTATTGAACTTGGCGAAAAAATTGACAACTTAAATGATGCACGAAAAGAGCTAGACCGCGAAACAACGCAAGAAGCAATCAGTAGAATTGACAATGATGTAAAATTACAACATCACGCCTCTACGGTTTTATTTAATCCTGAATGGCACAAAGGAGTGATTGGTATAGTTGCATCTCGCTTAATAGACAATTATTATAGGCCAACCATAATTCTCACACAGAGCGACGACTTAATAACAGGCTCTGCACGCTCTGTAGATGGATTTGACATCTATAAAGCAATTGAATCTTGTAGCGATTTGTTGATAAATTTTGGTGGACATATGTATGCTGCTGGGCTAACTATGAAAAGTGAAAATTTAGATAAGTTTGCACAACGATTTGAGAAATATGTAAAAGAGAACATTACTGAAGAGCAAAAAACACCACAGATTGAAGTGGATATGGAGATATTATTAAAAGATATTAATAAAAGATTCTATAATACATTAACAAGATTCTCGCCATATGGACCAGAAAATATGCGTCCTGTTTTTGTTACCAGAAGAGTTAGAGATTACGGAACTAGCAAGCTTGTTGGAAAAGACAAAAATCATCTAAAATTAGAAGTTATTGAAGATGAATCTGGCTCCATAATAAAAGGAATTGGCTTTGGACTAAAAGAGTATATAGACCTTGTAAAAAGCGGTGAACCATTTGATATTTGCTACACTTTAGACAAGAATGTGTATAATAATCAAGAGTCAATTCAAGTTATGGTTAAAGACATAAAAAAAAGTGAAGAACAATTTTTTCACTAAAAAGAGAATAATTTTAGTGAGAATAAATAATTTTCAACCAATAGATTCATTATATTTGTACAAGAATTAAATATTTAATTATATCCTACAAAACCATTTAAAATGAAAAAAGGAAATATTTTTAAAAACTTATTAGCAATAATACTTATAGCTGTATTATTTTTCCCCTCTTGCAAACCTGCACAAAAGTCTGGTTCACAGAATAAAACTTCTGTTAGTATAGACAAAGATAAAATATCAGAGGATGTTCGTGAATTCGTTTATCCACTACCAACAAGCTTTGAAGTTACAGAAATGCTTAATGAGATTGGTGCTGCATATATTTTAACGCTTTCTAATGAAACTACAAATGTTAAAAGATATTTGACAGAAAAATCAAAAGCTTTAAATCTTGGTATATATAGTGCAGACTTGAGTTATGCTAGCACATATAACCAAAAACAAGCAACAACTGATTATATAAATGTGTCAAAAATATTAATTGATGCACTGAATATTTCAGCTGCTATTGATGCTAATATTATCAAGCAAATTGAAAACAATCAAGATGATAAAGAGAAATTAACTGAGTTAATTACAAATACATTCTATGATACTTATGAGTTTCTAAACAAGAATGGAAGAAGTGAAGTATCAATGCTTATTGTTGCTGGCGCGTGGGTTGAAGGACTTTATATTATTACGCACATCTCTGAAGATACATATAATGACAAAGAGATGGTGAAATTAGTAATGGAGCAAAAAGCATCGTTAAATAAACTTGTTGAGCTTCTAAAAGTTACTAAAGAAGATGATGCAACTGCAGAGACTTTAAAACTTCTAAAGCCTCTTAAAGCACTTTATGATTCTATCGAGGATGGTGCTATTACAGAAAATCAGCTTAATGAAATAAAAGCTAGTATATACAGCATAAGAGAAGAAATTATTCAATAAAAGAAAATTGAATGAATGAAAAAGAGCGAGATTTTGAAAACTCGCTCTTTTTTTATCTTTTTATATTTCTTACTCCTCTTCCTTAACTATTTTAATTCTCAACTCATCCAATTGGTCAGAATGAATTGGCGAAGGAGACTCTATCATTAAATCTTTTGCTGCATTATTTTTAGGGAATGCAATAACATCACGAATTGAATCAATGCCTGCAAAGAGAGAAACTAATCTATCAAATCCAAATGCTACACCACCGTGGGGAGGCGCACCATATTTAAACGCATTTAGTAAAAATCCGAACTGTGAATTTGCCTCTTCTTCAGTGAAACCTAGAGTTTTGAACACCTTTTGCTGCAACACCTCATCGTGAATTCTGATTGAACCACCACCAATTTCAACACCGTTAATCACCAAATCATAAGCATCTGCGCGGACATTTTTCGGGTCCACATCAAGCATATGAGCATCCGTTATCTTTGGCGATGTAAACGGATGGTGCATAGCATAATATCTTTTAGTCTCTTCATCCCACTCTAAAAGAGGGAAATCTACAACCCATAATGGTGCAAAAACATCCTTATCTCTTAACTCTAGAATATCTGCAACGTGGAGTCTTAATTCGCCTAAAGCATTTAATGTTTTACTACGTTCACCTGCCATAACAAGCATCAAGTCGCCTGGTTTAGAGTTTAATTTCTCTGACCACTTTTGCAATTCCTCTTCATTAAAGAATTTATCAACAGACGATTTTATTGTACCATCTTCATTATGTCGGGCAAAAATTAAACCTGTTGCTCCGATTTGTGGTCTGCGTACGTAATCAGTTAATTGGTCAATTTGTCTGCGAGTAAAAACTGCTGCTCCTGTTACATTAATTGCACCAATATACTCTGCATCATCAAATACTTTGAAATCTTTGCCTTTAACAATATCGCTAATTTCGTTTATTTCCATAGCAAAACGTATATCTGGCTTATCAGAACCATATTTGCTCATAGCTTCTTCGTACGGCATTCGCGGAAAATCATCAGAAAAATCTAAGCCTTTTATCTCTTTAAAAAGCGATTTTACTAAACCTTCAAATGTAGATAGAATATCATCTTGATTAACAAACGCCATTTCACAATCAATTTGTGTAAACTCAGGCTGTCTGTCTGCTCTTAAATCTTCATCTCTAAAGCATTTTACAATTTGAAAATATCTATCATATCCACCAACCATTAACAACTGCTTAAAAACTTGTGGTGATTGAGGAAGAGCATAAAACTCACCTGGATGAACTCTTGATGGCACAACAAAGTCACGTGCACCTTCAGGAGTAGATTTAATTAAAAATGGGGTTTCAATTTCTAAAAAGTCTAATGCATCAAGATATTTTCTAATATGAAAGCCTATTTTATGTCTTAACTCTAAGTTTTTTCTAACAGGATTTCTTCTAATATCTAAATAGCGATATTTCATTCTAAGCTCATCACCTCCGTCTGTATTGTCTTCAATGGTAAAAGGAGGATTAACAGAGCCATTAAGAACTACAATATCCTTAATCAAAATCTCTATATCACCTGTTGGAATATTTTTATTTTTACTGCTTCTTTCTGCAACAACACCTTCAACTTGAATTACAAACTCTCTACCTAAATCCTCAACTACCGATAATAGCTCTTTGTCAGAATCTTCATTTACCATTAATTGAGTAATTCCGTATCTATCCCTTAAGTCTATAAAGGTCATACTTCCTAAATCTCTTACACGCTGCACCCAGCCAGCAAGAGTTACTGTTTCATCTAAGTTCGAAAGTCTTAATTCACCACAATTATGAGTTCTATACATTATGATTGTCTATATATTTTATACTAAATTTGTTTTATTATATTGAAATGACAAAAATATAAAGAAAATAGTTAATAGAATACTCAAATGCTCACAATTAAATTTAAAAATTTTTTCAAATAAATGTTTATGACACAAAATATTACTTTTTCTGATGAATATTTTATGAAAAAAGCTTTTGATGAAGCACAAATAGCTTTTGACAAAGGGGAAATTCCAGTAGGTGCTATTGTTGTTTGTAATAACAAAATTGTGGCTAAAGCTCATAATCTTGTGGAAACTCTGAATGATGTAACAGCACACGCAGAAATATTAGCAATTAGCTCTGCTGCTGAATATTTAGGAGGAAAATATCTTCCAGAATGCACAATCTACATTACATTAGAGCCTTGTGTAATGTGTTCTGGAGCATTACAATGGGCGCAAATAGGGAGAGTGGTTTATGGTGCCAAAGATGAAACACGAGGATATAATAAAAATGCCCCAAATGCTTTACACAAAAAAACGAAGATTACTTCTGGTATATTAGAAGAGGAGTGTAGTAATATTTTGAAAGAATTTTTTTCAAAAAAAAGATAGTACACTATAATAATGTACTATCTTTTTTATGAAAATATTTTAATTTACATTAAAAACCCATTTCTCCTTCACTATATTGCTTAACTAGAGACAATATAGCCTCTGCACAACCTTCCTCACCACCTCTAAATGAAAAGACCAATTGATAAACCTTAGTTGCTCTACAAATAAAATCGACAGCTCTATACATTTTTCCACTATCGTAATTACTTGCCACTAATCTGTCTTTATCATAAAGTTGCATAATGATATCATCAGAGTTTGCTCTTCCATTGACAACATTAAATCTATAATGATTCCTACTATTTAGAATTACATTAAACTTAATTTGTCCAGTTTTTAACTCTCCGTGATTTTTGATTATTTCAACAGAATAGTCTTTTATATATTGGCTATTTCCCATTTCTTGCAGAGCTCTTTTCTTTATTTCATCTCCACATTGAGCTGAAACAGAAAAAGATGCTATTGCAAGTGTAAATATCAAACTTAAAATTACCTTTTTCATTATCTTCAATTTAATGGTTATTTGCTTAAAGCAAACATATTATGGTTACGAAAATATACTTTTTTTTATTTAAAATCAAAATTATCTATTATTGAACGATTTTATTTCTCATATCGTTAATAACTTCGATTATATTTTGTAAATCTTCGTCAGTGTAGTTAACAACACTAATTTCATCTTGTACTACAATAAGAATGCCATCCTTTTCAATACGCTGTGGTTCACCAAGCTCTGTGGTAATCTTAATGTTAGAATATGCAGCCTTTAGCCTTCCCATATCATTAACCAAATCAGCAAAGTTTGGCTCATTTATATAGTTGCTAAGAATAATTTCTAAAATATTAATAATGTGCTTTTGTTCAGCAATTCTAATTGCTAAATCGTTATCCTTAGTTTCTTTAACAACATTTGCTGCAATGTATAATCCTTCTATCCACGCACCAGTAATAATAAGTGAACTAACGTTACTTCTATTTTGGTCTCTCAAGTATGAGTCCATTTTGTTAAAACTAGTAACTGACATCTCCATTAATGTGTCAAGATTTGCAGAACTTGTAGCCATTCTGTGAAGTGCATTAAAGTCAAAAAACTGACCTACACGTATTCCATCTGCTAAATTTTTAACAGCCATTAAATATGAAATTACAATATTAGTTTTATCAAATGTATTGATATAACCCAAGTCTGCACTAAAAACACCTAAGTTTAATGCACGCTTAAAGCTTGTTTCATATTTGCTTACATTGTCAGGATTATTTAAAATACGTTCTGTAAAGTCTACACCTGATGATTTAAATAAACCTGCCATTTCAACTGGAGAAGAGATATTTCCTATCACTTCGCTCATAATATCTTCCGACAGCTTCAAAGGAGCATCGGTAATTAGTGAATCTGGTAATGATAATGCATTATCATTTTTAGATTTTTGATTTTCTGAACAGCCAGAACAACTAGTTACAAATTGTAAACCGACTATTATTAAAAGAGAAAAAATAATGTTCTTAATCATGATTTTACTTTTTGGTAATATTAAACTGTAAATATGTTATACTATTTACTTTTTCAAAGGTTTCTTTTTCCTGAACTTAAATGAATTTGAAAAATGTATAGCCTTAGCTAATAGGTCAAAATAGAGAACAATATATAATGATATTGTCAACACCCAAACCATAGCTATATTGAACCACAATGTTTCATGGAATTTTCCACCAAAGTATTTGACTGGCGCAAAAAAATGAGTCCTAAAATCTATACTATTTCTTGGTTCTGGAATCAAATAGATAGGGTCAGCCATCTGAATAAGCTGATTTCCTTGACGTAATATTTTATTTTTTTCAAACTCTCGTCTTACAATTGATGAAATACTCTCATTAAAGTAGTCATCTTTTATTTGATTGAATTTTTCAGGATTAGTACTTAAATTATATGAAATAAACTGATCTTTCTGTGAGTTAGCAACAGTAAAAATATCTCTATAGTGACTTAATAATTGATTTAAATAATTATCTGCTTTTTCACCTGTAGCAACTGTAAATTTATCAGGAATCAGTTCATCTATCAAATCAAATTTAATATCTGGCACTCTTTTGCGCTCTTTATTCAACTCATTTTTAATCAATGCTAAATCACGCTTAAACTTAGCATCATTAATATCTTTACCATCAAAAACGTGAATAGTAACATCATTTAATATTCTACGCAACTCTGGAATATAATGAACTTGCTTAAAGTCTGACTGACTTTCACGCATTTCGATTTCAAAGAAGTTTTTCTTAAAATTGTTATGTTTATATTGATGCACAATTAAGCCTTCATAAATAAATCTTGACGGCATAAACTCTGCAATTACTGGCACTTTATCAACACTTGTAAAATCTTTATTCAACTTATCAAATGTAAACATTGCTCCTCCTAAAACCATCTGCGGAATCATCACAAGAGGAATTAAGATATAAATAGTAACGATTGAGTTGAACGATGCAGATAATATAAGACCTAATATATTTGCAAAGGCTGAAATTGAGAACAATGCTAGCCAAAACTCAAAATAGAGATCCTTGATTCCTAGAATATAGTTACCTACAAAAACAAACAACAACATCTGAATTGCCGAAATAATGAAGAGAATCAATATTTTTGATCCGAGATAACTAGACCTACTAAGCTTTAGGAACGATTCTCGTTTTAATATCTTTGCATCTTTAAATATCTCTTCAGCACTAATAATCAACCCAAAAAATAGGGCTACAACAATCCCCATAAATACATACGGAGGATAGTTCTCGTTCTCTCTAAAGATATAGATATTTGAAGTTGGGTCGGCAATATATTTTATCAAATAAGCTAAAATGAAACCCAATAATGGAGCTTCTAAAAGGTTTAGAAGTATATATTGTTTATTTCTAATTTTAGCATAAAAATCTCTTAATGTATATATTTTAAGCTGATTAAACCAAGATGGAATATTCAAGCTTTTTGGTGGTGACTCTTTTATTCGCTTCACCTTAGGTAGAGGATTCTCTTTTTCATAATATTCATACCACTCTTCTGGTGAAACTTTTCGTTTATTTACATAGTTACCATACTCATCTATTACACTGGCATCAATAATATTAAAAATCAACTCTGGGTTTAAGTTACCACACGTTCTACATTCTCCTTGATCAGAGTTTATCTGCGAATCAAGCTCTTTAAAGTAGATTAATGATTCACTTGGGTTACCATAATAAACTGGATAACCGCCTGTATCAAGAATAAACATCTTGTCGAACATTTTAAAAATATCCGACGATGGTTGATGAATTACTACAAAGATTAGTTTTCCTTTTAAAGCTAACTCTCTAAGTAAATTCATCACGTTTTCAGAATCTCGTGAAGAGAGTCCTGAGGTTGGTTCATCAACAAATAAAATCCCTGGCTCTCTAATTAATTCAAGAGCTATATTTAATCTTTTTCTTTGTCCACCACTAATCATTTTATTTAGCGGCGAACCAACTTTTAAATCTTTTCTTTCAAAAAGACCAAGATTATGTAATGTATCATTAACTAATACTCGCAATTCATCTTCACTTTTATCTCTAAAGCAAAGTTTTGCATTATAGTATAAGTTCTCAAATACCGTAAGCTCTTCTATTAATAAGTCATCTTGTGGAATAAGACCAATAACACCCTCTAGTTGATCTTTATTGGTATGCAGATTTATTCCATTAATTAAAACCTCTCCCTCTGTGGGTGATTCAATACCTGATAATACATTAAGAAGAGTAGTTTTTCCAGCACCTGAGGCACCCATTACTCCTATTAATCTGCCTTGTTCTTCTGCGATGTTAATATTTCTAATTCCGATGCCTCCATTTTTAAAACGGAACAGCACATCGTTAACTTCATACGATATTTTAGGAATATTTCCATCGGATAGATAAAATCCAGCAACGTCAGTATAGTAAATAGGTTTTCCTTTCGGAATTCTTATAAAACTTCCTTTTGGAAAAGAGTATACACGTGCGTTACTAATTAGGAGACCATTCATAAAAATTTCTTGATCTCCTGTGTAACGAATAAAATAGAGGTCGGCACTTTTAATTCTTACTATTATGATATTTCCATCCAGTCCATCTGTTCGGATATATTTATGCTCGACATCTTTATATTCATTATCATTTATAAGCATAAAGTCTGGATTGTTGAACTTTTTCAGATCGTTATTTAAAACAAAAAGTTCAACAGCTTCGACCTCATCTTTTGGGATTTTGAACACATCGGCCACTGTATCGATAATGGCCTTTCGTTGTTCTGTAATCTTCATATCAGTACTAATTAGCTCATATAATCTAATTAGTACTACTATTTTTTGTTCTCGATTTAATTGTCGGTTAATTCGTTTACAAATACCAAGTATTTTTACAGAGTCCCTCATTGAGGTCAACTGTATTCTTCCTTTTCTTTCAGGCTTAGAATCTTCTTTATCTTCAGCTGAATGTTTTTGGAAAAGTGCAAAATATTCCTCTACAGCATCTGTGCTAAGTTGCTGTTTTAGAAAAGAATGAACATATTCTGTCTCATTTGATTCTACACCTCCGTCTTGTTTGGTCAATATACCAAACAGTTGCATTAACGCTTTTAGTATTTCTTCACTCATAATTTAAATTAAATCGACTGAACTTGCGAATTTAATCCGAATATATCACATAATCAAACGGAATGTCTACTATATCTGCATACTCTTCACCCGCTTCGTACATATCCTCTTCATCTTCATGATAAAACCATTTTACCACAACCTCTTTACCATCTTCAACTATTTCTTCAAATTTTAATAAAATATCAAGAATAATCTTTGATGAAGCTGTGTTAAAATACTCTAGTTTAATATTAAACTCGGTTCGATCTAATGGATCTTTTGCATATTCATCTACCCAATCTAAGACAACTTCATAAAAAGTGCTTACGTCCTCTGGTAAAGAACGACCAGAAAGTTCAAATTGCCCGCTTGATTTGTCAAGTATCACATTGGGTGTATCCTCTGTTCCTTTAATATTAATAATTTCCATAAATATATTTTTTCAATTCCTTGTTATTGTTGACGTTAGAATGAAGAATGAAAATTCATCACTTATTTTTTTAAACTGATATATTAACTTGTTACCTGATTTTTTGGCTATATCAATTAATCCTAGTCCTGCACCACCTTTTTCAGAAATGGTTGCACTTCTTATTTGTTGCTTAAACAACTCAGATAACCCTTGTTTATCAAGGCTATTAATAAGCTCTAAACTTTTTTCTAACTCAGGTACTTTATCATTTTTTATAATATTTCCAGTAATAATATTATGTGAATCTTCACCTTTGCTTACCATTATAATACCTCTTTTATCTTCATCATCGTCTTCATCTAAAGAGTCGGCGTGCTTGCTTATATTTTGCAAACATTCAACCATCACATTAAATACTTTCTTTTGAACAGTATTAGATTCTTCACTTTTAGAAAGATTTCTTTCGGTTAGCGCTGTAAAAGTTTTTGTGATATCCTGTGTTACCTCACCTTCATAAACTAAACTAATTTCATTAGTTTTCATTGTTTTATAGAGTGTATAAGCAAACTCTAAAAAACTTTGCTTTTCACTTTCAAAATTTATACCCATAATTACAACATATAAAAATTCAAAAATAATATAAATATAATTACAATTCTACTCCTATTAATAAAACATCGTCGATTTGTCTTTCATCACCCATCCACTCGTAGAAATCTTGCGGAAACAATCTTGCAAAATGTGCCATACTAGCATCTGGATTATTTGTTAAATTCTCTCTAATTCGACGTGCTTGGTATTTCCTGCCATTTTCTCCCCCAAACTGGTCAGGTAACCCATCACTAAATATAAAAATTTTGTCTTCATCTTCATAATTTATCAGATGATTCTCAAAATCTCTTTCTACTTTTTTACGCAATGGTATTCCACCAATAGCTTTTCTTGTTCCAGCATACTCATGTAGTTCGCCTTTTCTCAACAGATAAAGTGGTCTATGTGCTCCTGCATATTGTAAGGTTTTATTCTCCTTATCTACAATACATAGAGCCAAGTCCATACCATCTCGGCCTGTTGCTCCCTCTTTATCTTGTCTCAGCGTTATTCGAACTGCTTGATGTAATTCTTCTAAAACTTCAGCCGCATTATAATGCGTAAACTCATTTACTATATTATTTAATAAAAAATATCCAATAAAACTAATCAATGCTCCTGGAACACCATGTCCGGTACAATCTACTGCGGCCACATAAGATATACCATCTTTATGGAAAAACCATGGGAAATCTCCACTAACAACATCTTTGGGTCTATAGAAGATAAATGATCGTGGGAAAAACTCTTGAATAAAGTTAGTATCAGGCAATATAGACGACTGAATTCGCTGTGCATAGTTAATACTATCTGATATCTTTATATTCTTATCTTTAATATCTGCCTCAATCTTCTTAAACTCAGTCATATCATTTCCTACAAAGAGGATAGACTCTAAATGGCCTACATCACTCATTTCAGGAATTGACTTAACCTCCATTATAAATTCTTTATCTTTTGAACTTATAGAAAGCTCTGATATGGCTTGTTCTTGAGTTTGGCGGATGTTTGTTAAGCTATCTTGCAAGTATTCTACAAGATTCTCATCAACTTCTAATTCATGAATTCGTTTATTAACAACCTCATCTGCAGGAATACCAACAAACCCACCTACGGCAGGGTTTACATAAACTATTTTACCCATCAAATTAACACGCATAATCATATCTGGAGAGTTTTCGGATAAACTCTGCATCCTACTCTTCATTTTCTCCTCTTTTTCTGCACGTCTTCTTTCAGTAATATCTTGTGTATTAAAGATAATTCCTTTTATTGCAGGGTCGTGTAAAAGGTTTTTTCCCTTTGTTTCTAAATAAACTTTTTCTCCATTCTTTCTTAAATAGACATATTGTGCTGTTTGTTCTCCACCAGGCGTATCTAATAAATATTGAAACAGATTATTAATTGTTCTTAAACCGCGTGGAGTGAGAATTTGGGGATCCATTCCCATAATCTCATCATCATCATTAAAACCAAGAATTCTTTTTACTGATGGACTTTCAAAAACCAACTCTTGATTCTCATCATATATCGATATAAATTCAGAGGCATTAGTAAGAAGCGCTTCTAACCTTTTACCCGAGTTCTCAACTTCTTGAATTTGTGATTCTAGCAACTTATTAGATTTCTCCAACTCCTCTTGAGCTGCAATCATCTCTACAGCATTGAGCTTTAATTGCTCTTCATTCTCACGCAAAGTAGCTGTCATCTCTTGAGATTCTAACAGTAGCTTTTCTGTATGAGATGTCATTTTCAGCCTGTAGATTGTCTGACCAATCATACTGCTTATTTCATCAGTAAATCGTCGCTGATAGCCTCTAACTTGTGGGGCTAAAAAAGCTATTTCCATTATTCCTTGAAGATTTTCTTCTTGTATTAATGGTATTATAATAATGCTTTTTGGCTTCTGTTCACCTAATAGACCAGAGGTAATCGTAAAATAATCATCTGGAATTTCTGTGCGATATATCATCGCTTTTTCATAAGCCGCTGCACCAACTAGCCCTTTTCCTACAGGAATTTCATCATACTCAAATCTACGACGACCATAGGCGTACATTGCCACTCTATGCAAAACATTATCATTTAATATATAAAATGCACCTTGTATTGCATTTAAGTACTCTACTGAAGATTTGATGGTATTATATGCTAAATCATCTATATTTTGTGCATTTCTTAACACTTCTGAGATATTCTCTTTACCTTGAGCAATCCAGTTTTCTTGCTCCTCTTTACTTCTGCTATCTCTTATGTGTTGACCTAAATTCAATAGTTTTTGAGCTAAAGGGTCATCAAGTTTTTCAATACTATCCCAATTATTACTTATTAATGCATCTGCAATTTCCATATTATATTTATACAGTGCATCCTTATTCTTCAACTCAATTTTAATGGATTGTGAGTTATTTTTAAGAGTATTTCTAATAAAAATTACTACAATAGGTAATCCAATAATGCAGATATTAACAATCCAAACAGGGAAAAATTTATGAATTAATATAATATTCTTAAAAGTAAACGGTACTTCCATCAAATTAGCAAAGCCTGCCCATGAAAAGAAGAGCAATGCCATAACGGAAAACATTAAATAAATGCGCTGATTATAAGATAGCACACTCATTGATAGTTTTTCGTTCCAATTTTTAATTAATTTATTTATATTATATAAATCATCCATTCTTTACAAGATCTCTTTTTCTACAATTTTCTCAGCTATATCGCTCCATATCTTAGCTATATCATTATTGCTAAAAGCTAACATCTCTACTAAATATATACACTTTTGCTCTTTCATTATCGGAAGTAGATACAA
Source organism: uncultured Marinilabiliaceae bacterium (assembly GCA_964532085.1). Taxonomy (GTDB): domain Bacteria; phylum Bacteroidota; class Bacteroidia; order Bacteroidales; family Marinilabiliaceae; genus CAZHHH01. Next base: position 24,058 of record CAZHHH010000005.1, on the reverse strand, counting down.
AGTAACATTTTTAGTTTTTCCTAAGCCTGATGAGATTGATATATAATCTTCTGGTATATTTTCTATAACCATTGGAGCCCCATCTTTTGCTGCTTGGCCATTAAGTCCTTCACCTAACTCAAATACTGATGGTGAGTAGTCTTCAGGAACAGCGTATGTTGCTTCTACGACAAACTGATTATTTTGTTTGCTTTCTTTATAAAGGATTATAAGTCCAGCCTGAAAAATCTCAGAAAAAAGATGCAATATATTATGTCTATCTTTAATTTTTTGCTTGGAATTAAGAAGTTCTAATATTACTCTATCTCGATAAGAAGACAAACGTAGTGCTTCGTTCTCTTTATCCTCTAGTTTTTCTATTTTATCTGTTAAATTACTATTTTCTTGCTGCAGATTCTTTATTATCTCTCTAGTCTCCTCGCTACATTTTGCCTCCTCTGAGAATAATTTTCTAATAATTATATCACTAAAAAAAATTATTGCCAGAAGAATAATCAAATTCAAGGTTTCTAATATTTTTGCCACAGATGTAGAAGTATTGCCAAATAACTGTATCATTATAAGCAATACACCTATTATTCCTACAGAATAAAGTATTTTAATTATAAAAGATTTCTTCATTTTACAATCTGTTTCTTTTTGTGACTTATAAATTTAACCTTCTAATTTATTTAAAAATTCTATTATTTCATTAGGCGACATTATATAATCTGGTTCGAAAATTCTTAATGCAGCCTTTGGCATAGTGTCAATCTCGCAGGTTGCAGGATCTTGCACTATTGTTGTCCCCTTATAATCTTGAATTTTTTTCAAACCTTCTGCACCATCAACATTTGCACCCGTTAGTAATATTCCTAAAACTTTATCTCTAAACGCATAAGCTGTTGAAGTTAATGTATGATCGATGGACGGCCTACTATGGATATGACTCTCTTCTGTAGAAAGAGTTATTGTTCCATCAAGCTCTAGAAAAAGATGATAATTAGATGGTGCTAAGAATACCGTATTTGGTCTTAGCTTCTCTTTATCATTGGGCTCAATCACATTTATAACCGAATTAAGACTAAGCCCCTCAACCAATCCTGACCTCACGTGCTTTAACCGATGAAGAGATAGCACAATTGGAATTTTAAAATCGGGGTTTATTCTACTTAGCATATCTGACAAAACAGAAAAGCTTCCTGCAGAGCCCCCAATAACTATAACTTTAAAATTATTATTAGAAGCCATATTCAATACTTTTTTGTGATGTTATTTTTTGATATATACGCTCATTTGAATCAACTCTTTTTAATCTTTCTTCAACAGATTTTGGCAAATAATCTTTTACGCCAATAATTAAATATCCTCCAGGCTTTAATTGGCCCACAAGATTATTATATATAGTTTCTGCCTTTTTTGAACTTAGATAAAGAGATTCATTTCTATATAAAATTAATTCTACTCCTGATGTTTGATTTGAGTCTAATTGATATGATCCCAAAATAGGGTCTATATTTTCTAAAACCACCTCATTTATTGCTTTTTCATTACCTTCATCTCTGATATAGTCAGAAAATTTATCAAACTTCTCTAACCGTTTGTAGTTAGTTTGATTAACATCAAAGTTTTTGTTATTAATTTCGCCGTTTGTTATTTTATCTAAAATAGTTTTAGTTGGGCAACTACAAATAATTTTATATCTATTGCTCAACTCCATCTCTTCAAGAATTATTGATAAGGAGAATGGCTCTTCACCAGATGATGTCTTTGGAAACCATATTACTTGATTCTCTTCTTCACTATTTACTAATATTTTATCTCTAAGTGTACGCCAAAAAGATGGATCTCTAAACATTTCTGTTGCCTCTACACACATTAATGTTTTTACCTGCTCTCTAAAAGCATCATCCTCAAGCTTCGAGATAAAATCGTCTTTCTTTCTAACTCTGAGCTTATCAAAAATATATGCTAGTCGTCTAAATATAAAAGATAAGACATAGCCATCATATTCCATTCCTGGATATTGTGACATTGCCCCTGTCATTTCTCTTATATCTGCAATTCCAAAATTCACGTTTACCTAATATTAATATCTAAAATGAAAAGCATTATTTTTCTCATAAATAAGCCTCTTTTCAATAAATTTAGTCTTGAAAAAACCACTTAATAGCTCATGTGCACCTAAAATAAGACGTCCATTAGCATTTAATCTTTTATAAAATCGATTTACAATATTATCTTGAAGTTCGTTGTTGAAATATATTAATACATTTCGACAAAATATTATATCAAACTTTTTTTCTATAGGTAATTTTCCTTTAACTAAATCGTGATTAAAAAAGTTTACTTTATCAGCAAACTTTTTTTCAACTTTTAAAATATCACTCTTTTTATCTATACTAAAATAGTTGTAAAAAATATCTTCCTCTTCTGTTGGAAATATATTTTTAAAATTGTTGTAATATTTTTCAAAATTAAAATTGTAAGTATATTCCCCTTTTTTTGCAATAGATATTGCGGTTTTGCTAATATCCGATGCATATATATTAGTTTTTTTTAATAATCCAAGCTCTGCTAATACAATCATATTTGAATAGACCTCCTGTCCGGTTGAACAGCCTGCGTGCCAAATATTAATTTCAGGTTTGAATTTAATAGCATCCAGTTCCTTAATGTAGTTTTTCCACATTTCTGGATCTCTAAACAACTCTGTTGTATTAACAGTTATTGCGTCAACTAAATATTCTACAAACTCTTTATTTGTTTTTAATCTATAGATAATTTGCTCAATAGAGAGTTCATTATCTTCAATAATTTTATCAATTCTTCTATTTATAGACCTACTTGAATATTCTGTAAAGTCGTAAGGAGAACTCTCTTTCAATACTTGTAGAACATCTATATATTTCTGATTATCATCCAAATCAGTCTCCATAACCTTTGTTTTTTAATTAGAATAATTCAACTTCAACATTTTGTATAAATGCTGTATATGAAAATTCTTCACCCATCTGCGCCTCAGAAAGAAGTATCAAAACAAATATATCTTCACCAAATTTTGTTTTTATTGGTACCTCTCTCCTCTCCCCCACTATCTTATTGCCTGTTTTTGAAACAAACTCTTTAACAAAGTTATCTGTTTTCACAGTCTCTTTCGAGAAAAGCATATCTACTTTATTATTAAGTACATCCTCTCTATCGTATCCCCAAAGTTTTTCTGCAGCTGCATTAAAGAACTCTACAGTACCATCTTGATCTGTTGTTATAATAGCGTCTAAAGCACCTTCAAGCATCTTTTCATTCCTGATTTTTACAGCCTCAATCTCTTTAAACTGCTCTTTCATCTCATTACGAGCTTCTTCTAATAACATACCAAGCTCATCTTTAGAGCGCATTAACTCATCCTCCATTTCTACCTGATCGGTAACATCATTTTCTAAACTCAATATTTTAATAATATTACCATTGTGATCCATTACTGGACTATATGTAGACAATAAATATATCTCTTGACCAGACTTTGTTCTTCTACGAACTCGTCCTCTAAAGTTATTTCCTGATTGAATATCTGCTAATATTTGCTCCAGTTCACTTACATCTTCTTTAAAAACAAAGATTCTTAAGTTTTGATCTTCAATCTCTTCTGCTTTATATTTAAAAGTGTTTAGGAAGTTTTCATTAACAGTTAGCAAATTACCTGCTGCATCAAACTCACACGAAATTGCCGAATGGTCAATAGCATCTAAAATTCCTTTTCTTTCTATCTCTCTGCGGTCACTCTCTTCTTGTGTAGCACGCATCTCTTCAAGGTTTTGTCTCAACTCCTCTTCTTGTTGAGCCATCTTTTCTGCTTGAATTTGAGTCTCTTTTAGTAGCTTGTTTGTCTGTATGTTATTTTTCACCATTGCAATAGTAGATGCAATACTTTCTGCTGATTTTTCGACAAACTCAATCTCAAAACTTTGAAGCACTCTAAAAGATGCTATCTCAATAACTCCATATAATCCATCGTTAGTTTTTAACGGTACGATTAAAATAGTACTTGGATTTGCATCTCCTAAGCCTGATGTTATATTGATATAATCTTGAGGTACATCTGTCATAAAGATGGTCTCCTTTTCAAGACCGCACCTTCCTATTAAACCTTCACCCCAATTAATTATTTTATCTGCAAATTTTCTTCTATCAAACGCTACAGATGCAGTAAGTTCAAAATAATGATTATCTTTTTTATCTTCATTTAATAAGAAAACTCCACCTTGGTTGATTTTCATATAGTTAACTATATATCTTATGATTTCATAAGACAACTCTTCAAGATTGTCACTTGATTTTCTTAATATTTCACCAAATTCTGCAAGTCCTTGCGTAATCCAATTTCTTTGCTCCTCCTCAACTCTTCTTCTCTCTTGCTCTTTTTGACTCTCGAGCATATATTCTTTTAGATTAACCAATGCTTCTGACAACGGGTCATTTTTATCATTGATTTCTATATTTTCCTCTAATTTATTCTGTCTTAGATTCTCAATGAAAGACAATACAATTTTTGTCTTACTTGCTTCACTTGTAATCTTTTTTGCTTGAGTAATTATTATTTCTACTAATTTTCTAGCTATATAGTATCCACCAATGGCCAGTACTACTGGTAGTAAAATTGCTGCCCAAGTACCAGGGAAAACAGATAATAATTTTCTTAAAGATATCTCTCCACTTTCAATAAGTACAGAAGAATCCAAACTCAATAATAGAAATATTATAGATATGAACAATCCTAATATTGCCGATTGAATTACAGACTTTGAAATTAGTTTATTATATTTTTTGTTTTTCATAATTCCAGACTTCTGGTATTTTAAATATTTTACTTTTCTATAAATATTTTCTCATCAAAAAAGGTGCTAGCTCCTCTATTCCAAGTATATGCTTTGCAGCATCTAGTTTTATAGCCTCTTTGGGCATACCAAATACTACAGATGTTTCTTGATTTTGAGCTATTGTATCAGCTCCTACCTCTTTTAATTCAAGCAATCCCTTTGCTCCATCTGCTCCCATTCCTGTTAATAACACACCTGTTGCATTTTTACCTGCATATCTTGCCGCTGATCTAAATAACACATCCACAGATGGTCTATGTCTATTTACCAGTGGTGCTTGTTTTATTTCAACTACATATTCTTTACCAATACGTTTTAAAAGCATATGATAATTCCCTGGAGCAATAAGTACTCGTCCTTGATATAACCTATCTCCATCTTCTGCTTCTTTTACCTCAAGTTCGCAGATATTATTTAAGCTATTGGCAAATGATTTTGTAAAACCTTCGGGCATATGTTGAACAATTGCTATCCCCGGCATTCTTGGCGGAAGGTTTTTGAGAAATTGTCTTATTGCCTCTGTTCCACCTGTTGATGCACCCAAAACTATAATTTTATCTGTGTCTATAATCCTTGTTTTAGGTGATGCTTTTTCCAAAATAACATCTGCAGACAATCTTGGTGCAACTTGAACTGATCTTGCTGGTTTGTTTATTTTTATTCTTGAAAGTTTTACTTGTGAAGCGGCTTTTACTGCATCACATATAAGTATTTTCGATTCATTCAAAAATTGTGCTGCATTCATTGCAGGTTTTCCAATGATTTCAGAAGCTCCATACTCTAGAGCTTTCATCGCAACTTCTGTTCCTTCGGTTGTTAAAGAAGAAATTACTACAACTGGAATTGGTAATTGAGACATTATTTTTCTCAAGAATGTCAAACCATCCATTCGTGGCATCTCAATATCCAGTGTAATAACATCTGGCACCTCTTTTAAAATTTTTCTAACAGCAATAATTGGATCGGCAGCTGTTCCCATCACCTCTATTTGTGGATCTGACTCCAAAATTGAGGTTAGACTTTGTCTTACAACTGCAGAATCATCTACTACTAAAACTCTAATTTTTTTTGCCATAATTAATCTTTAACCAACAAGTCAGTAATACTATATACTGTAATTTTTTTCTAAAAATTTATGTCTAACTTCCCCTGTTTCTGTAAAGAATAGGATTTTTCTTCCTTTTCTTCCACCCGTGCTTGATGCTACAATTGGAATATTTTTTTCTTCCAATAGTACTCTTGCTATCCTTATATTTCTCTCTCCTATAAGCATCACACTTTTATCTGTAGATATTAGATCTCCACCACCAAAAATTTTAGCCTCAATATTCTCTAATTTGCTGCCTAATTGCAGCATTCTATTGATTAAGCGTTCAACCGCAATATTGCCATACTTAGGTGATGCCAAATCATTACCATTCCAAGTTGGTAGCATATAATGATTTATCCCTCCAATTTTAGTTTTGGGATCATATAGACATATAGCTACGCAAGAACCTAAAATTGTTTGTACTACGTAGGGTTCTTTACTTGCAAAAAGTGTTGATGGATATAAAAAATGTTGTAAAATTCTACTCATTTAATAGTCCTTAAAAAATCTCATCGTCCTCATCAAAAAAGATATCATTCCCCTCTCCACTAAAGCCTTCAACTACATTTTTTGCTTCAGGTATTATAATAGTAAATGTAGAGCCTTCTCCTTTTTTACTTTCAATCTCAATCTCACCTCCTAAAACATCTAGAAGTGTTTTGGTTATTGATAATCCTAAACCGTGACCTCTGTTGATTGAGTTGATTCCTGAATCTAATCTTTTAAAACGCTCAAATATAATTTTTTGATTTTTTTCTGAAATTCCTGTTCCGAAATCTTTAACTGATATATAAATATCATCCTCGTCAGCTGTTACAGTAATTATTACTTTGCTATTTTTATAACTATATTTTAGAGCATTATTCAATAAGTTACTCATTATAGTTTTCAGCTTTTCACTATCTGTTTTAAAGTAGAAGTTTTTACCAAAACCATACTGAATGTCGAAGTTGAATTCAATATCAATATCCATTTTTCTAGCAACTAAGCTAAATGAATCTATTATTCCTTGAATAATATTTTTAACATTAACTTTTGCAATGTTTGGAACTACTTCACCAGCCTCAATTTTTGCAGCTACAAATATATTTTTCAATTGAAAATCTAGATTGAAGGCCTCACTATGAATAAGTGCAACCATTGAAACAACTCGCTTCCAGTCGTGCTTTTCAACTAATAATATACTCTTTGACAATCCTAAAATTGAAGTAAAAGGATTAACAATTTCATTTGATATATTCGAAATGAAATGGCTTTTTAGAGATTCTGATTCTTTAAGCCTTCTGGTTACATCTTGTAACTCTTGAGTTAAATATTTTACCTCTTTCTCATATTTAGTTCCTTCTTGAAGTCTTTCTCTTATCTCTTTTAGAAGTTGTCTGTTTGAAATTCTTGTCATAACTAAAATACTATTATATATCCGTTTATTAACTATTTATTTTTCTAAAAATTGTTGGTTTTATATGTTCTAAAGGCAAATCCATTCCTGATAATGATTCAGAGTGGCCAATAAAAAAATAACCTCCTGGTTTTAGATGCCTTATTAATTTTGTTATTACTTTAACTTGTGTTTCTCTATCAAAATATATTAATACATTTCTGCAAAAGATTAAATCAAATGAATCTTTAACATCATATACTGAATCCATTAAATTAAGATACGATAATTTTAAATTCTGTTGTAATATCGGCTTAACTCTAACAGTTGGTGTCTGTCTATTTTTACTTTTTAAGAAATATTTCTTTTTTATTTCTAATGGAACAATATTCACTTTATCCATAGGGTAGACACCTCTGCTCGCTTTTTCCAGCACATTTGCTGAAATATCCGTTCCTAAAATATCGAAATCGAACGTTGGATTTAATCTTTTAAACTCATTTAAAATAATTGATATTGTGTATGGTTCTTCACCACTTGAACATCCTGCACTCCATACTTTAAACCTTCCGTGTGATTTATTTTGAAAGAACTCTGGTAAAATCTCTTCATTTAAAAATATAAAATGTCCTGGTTCTCTATAAAAATCTGTTTTATTGGTGGTTACAACACTTAAAAAATGAAGTAACTCTTTTTCTTGTCCTTCATCACTAAAAAAATATTCTCTATATTCTGAGTAAGTTTTAAACTTTAAATCTCTTATTCTTTTTAATAGACGTCCTTGCAACATAACTCTCTTTACAGGTGGCATTTTTATACCAAACTCTGAGTAAATGAATTTACTAAACACATCAAAGTCTTCTTCAGACAGCTGTGCCTTAAAACATTCAAGAGTATATGCAGAAGGTACTTTTTCCATAATTATTTACTTTTTTCAATCTCATTTATTGTGTCTAACATAGAAACAACTTCTTTGTCATCAAAAATCACATCTGGATCTAATAAATAGACAAAGGTGTCATCTAAATTAAAACTTGCATGTATATAATTTGGTTTATAATCATCAGATATCTGTTTTAGCTTTGAGTTTTCTACCTCTTTAACATCAGATACTGAATCAACTACCAATGCTAATCTATATGATTTAGTTATAACATGATTTATTAACTGTAATACGACAATAACTGTCGACTCATCAACATCTTTAGATTCCATACCAAATTTAACTCGTGCGTCAATTAAAGGAATAACCTCTGAGTCATGCTCAATTACACCCAGCATATAAACACGTGCATCAGGCATACTTTTTGGCTGTTCAAATTCCCTTATCTCTAACACTTTGGAGACATTAATACCAAATATTTTGTCGCCAATTGCAAAAGTTAAATATGAATTATTAGTTGCTGTCATAATTTTTTATTCAATAGTTTCGATAAAGCTTTTTATATCTATTACATGTATAAACTCATCCTCTTTTGAGTATGTTCCTTCAAATGAATTAATAGCACTCTGAACACCTGCTAAGATTGTCTCTTTCAAATCTTCTTTTTCAACTTCATGAACCTCTTTTACTGCATCAACTATTATTCCCAATCTAGTTTCTTGGTCGTCATCAGGGTTAATAACAATAATAGAGACATCCTCTCCATCTAAACTACTATCAACCTTCATTATTATACGCATATCCACCACAGGAATAATATTTCCATGTAAGTTGACAATACCCATCATATACTCTTGAGTATTTGGAATTTTAGTTATAACTGAAGGAACTTCCATTATATGATCTACCTTAAGAGCATCTACTGCAAAAGTATCCTGGCTAATCTGAAAAGATAAATATGTTTTTCTATTTTCGTCCATAAAATTCTTTATATCAATTTTGTTATACTCTCTTAGGCTGTTTTTGATTTTATGCTTCCTGTATGAAACAGTCTTGATGTATCAATTACTAATGAAATACTACCATCACCCATTATTGAAGCTCCAGATAATAAGTCTTGACCTCTTAAATATTTCCCGAGTGGCTTAACAACAGTCTGATATTCACCTATTACACTATCAACAATAACTCCGATGACTCTATTATCATATTCGATAACTACCATCTGAACTACCTCATCATCTTCTTTCTCTTCTAGATTAAAGGTATTTCTTAAACTAATATATGGTATTTGTTCACCCTCAACCTCTATAGCTTGATTAAATGTATTAGTAAATCTATTAGACTCAATTGCATGAATCTTTTCAATAGCACTTATTGGAATTACATACTGATTATCACCCACTTTTACCAACAACCCATCAATAATAGATAGAGTTAATGGTAATTTAATGGTTAATATTGTTCCTTTACCTTTTTCTGATTCTATACCAACTTCACCTCTAATATCTGCAATTTTTCTACGAACTACATCCATCCCTACACCACGTCCAGAAACGTCAGTAACTTGTTCTCTTGTAGAAAATCCACTTAAAAAAAGCAAATCTAAAATCTCTTTTTGTGAAAGTTGTTTGCCCTCTTCAACTAACTCTCTTTCAATTGCCTTTTTTAATATCTCTTCGGTATCAAGTCCTTTTCCGTCATCAGATATCTCGATGATAACATTTGCTCCAGAATAATAAGCTTTAAATATTATAGTTCCTTTTGGACTTTTTCCAGCTTTTAACCTGTCTTCAGGTAGCTCAATACCGTGGTCTATAGAGTTTCTTAAAATATGTAATAGTGGATCTGTTAAATTCTCAATGATATTTTTATCTAACTCAATATCACCACCTTCAATAATAAAATCAATTTCTTTATTTTGCTCTTTTGATAAATCACGAATTAATCTTTGAAAGCGCATCAATTCACTTTGCAAAGGTATTAAACTTATATCAAAAGCATTTTCTCTAAGTTGTCTTGATAACTTCTCTATATTTTCTGAAAGTGCTAATATTGTAGAATCTTCACTACTTTCAGAATATAAACTTAATTGAGCCTGAATAGTTACAAGCTCACTTACAAGCGTTACTAGTTCATCTATTTTATCAGATGATACTCTTATGCTCGAGATTTTATGCTCTACTTGAGCAACTCTTCTTTTGGATTTAACCTCTACCGCTTCTACTGTTTCGGTAACTTCCCATACCTCATTTGCAAAATCATCTTTTTTAAGAAGTATGTTATTTTTAGCTGCTTTTTCTACCTTTTTAAGAAGTGCTTTCTCCTTAACTATTGACTTTTCTGCTAACTTATCAATGGATAAATCACACTCATCTTCAACAAAAATAAATATATCTTTAATCTCATTTAAAGACTCTTCAGTACTTAAAATTATTTGCCACACACAATAATTAGATGTCGGCTCAAATAATTCAACTGAAGGAACTTTATGTGTATATGCTATTGGAATTGCTTCTCCTATAGAATGCAAATCATCCATTAAAAACAATGGATTTGTTCCGTTTTGCAATAAGTCTATTTGTGGAATAAATGTGATTAAGTAAGTTGTTTGTGGATTTTGTGGACTACTTTCTGACTCTTCAATAGATGCACTATATGCAGACACACTCAACTCTTCGGTAGCTTCTGAACCAGTTAAAAAATTCTGTAATTTTAAGATGAAATTTTTTAAATCTTTAATATCTGCCTCTTCGGTAAGATTACCTTGATTGAGTAAGTAATTTATTTGATCAATGGCAGAAAACGTTAAAGTAATCAAATCTGTTGATACTTTAAGTTTATTATTTCTTACCCAATCAAATATAGTTTCAAGATGATGTGTAAATTCACTCAAATCTTCAAAGCCAAACATAGCACCTCCCCCTTTAAGAGAGTGCATTGCTCTAAAAATCCGTTCGATTAGTTCTCTGTTTTCCATGTCATTTTCTAACAGGAAAAGAGCTTCTTCTAAATCTCGTATGTTATCTTTGGACTCTTCTACAAATTTGGCCCTAAACTTATCAATCATGAGATAAAATAAATTTAATTGTTTTCTCTAAAATTAACTCTCTATATAGCTTATCAACACTTAAGAATTAACACTTTACATTGTTCTCTAAAATAAAATATAGAAATCAGCTTATCAGTACTAACTACTTTACTTTTTTATCTTAAAACTCTTGAAATAGCTGATAATAATTTTGCTGGAACAAAAGGTTTTATAATCCATCCTGTAGCTCCCGCTTCTTTAGCTTCCATTTTCTTTTCTGCTTGCGACTCTGTGGTTAAAAATAAGATCGGAATATGCTTATAAGCATCCATAGCACGCACTTTTCTAATTAAACCTAATCCATCTAAATTAGGCATATGAAGGTCTGTGATTATAATATCTATATGACGACCATCTAAAAACTGCAATGCATCTTCTCCATCGATTCCAACTAAAACATCATATCCTTCATTTTGGAGTGTAAAATTAACTACTTCACGAATACTCTCAGAATCGTCAACAATAAGAACTGTTTTTGCCATAATATTTATTATTAATTAGTTTTTTATTCAAAAATATTTTTAAATCCTGCATTTTCAACAAGTAATAGTAATTCATCTGGTAATTCTGATATAACTTCAATCTCTGTCTTTGTTTTCTTAGCACTCTGCTTTATTGAAGAAACATACTGAATAAATGTCAAATCTAAATTTTCAACATCCTTGACTATTATCTGAATTGATTGTGCAGATAATATCTCGTCTTTTGTTTCAGAAACTATTTTCTCAATATTAGAGATAGTTAGTTGACCAGAAAAAGTTAAAGAGGTAATATCATTCTCTTTTTTTAAACTCACTTTATAATTACTTGCCATTTCTTTTACCTATTTGTTTATAAGTATATTAAAACTTTTCATATTCATCTAAATCAAACTCTCTTTCAAGATTCGACAAATCTGGTTTTACCGATTTATTTGATTTATCATCTTTTTTATCTGCCTTTTTAGGTTCAGATTTATCTTCTGGCTTTATGGCTGATTTTTGTTTACCATCAGCCTTTTTATCATCCTCTATATCAGCTCTTAGTTTTTTAACATCACTAATAAGCTCCTTAGCTCTACCTATTTTTCCTAAATCTTTTCTATTATCACTTTTACTAGCTTCTGTCTCTTCAATATTAAAGAAGCTAATTGCCTCTTGAAGGTTGGACGCTAAAACTGATAATTGCTCTGAACTTTGAGTCAACTCATCTGAACTTGATGCGTTTTCTTGTGTAATTATATTTAGCTGTTGCATTGCTAAATTAATCTGATCAGCTCCAGTTTTCTGCTCCATACTAGCAGCAGCTATCTCTTTTATTAACAGGGTGGTTTTTTCAATATCAGGAACTAATGCTCTTGACTTCTCACCAGACTCTCTTGAAACTTTTAATCCTTCTTCAACTAAAGTAACAATTTCATCTGCAGCTAATTTACTTCTTTCTGCAAGTTTTCTAACCTCTGCAGCTACAACTGAGAATCCTCTACCATACTCTCCAGCACGTGCAGCTTCAACTGCAGCATTTAATGCTAGGATATTGGTTTGGAAAGCAATATCACTAATAACTGAGATTCGCTCTGAAATTGCCTCCATTGATTCAGCAGCTTGTGCGCTTAATTTATCAGCAACACTAACATCAGTAGCCGTTTCAACAGTAATTTTTTCTGTCTGTATAGAGTTCTCTGTATTTTGATCAATATTTGCTACCATCTCTTCAATAGATGTTGACACCTCTTCAGCAGAAGCAGCTTGGTCAGCAGAACCACGTGACATTTGTACTGAGCTAGTTTTTAATATTGTACTAGCATTTACTAAGTCATTAGCATTGTTCTTAATTGTAACTACAATATTTTTTAAATTGACGGCCATATTCCTCAACTCAATTGCTAATACTCCAATTTCATCATTTTGGTCTATATCAACTTGAGCACCTAGCTCGCCACGTCCGATAGCTTTTGCAAATTCTACACCTTTTATTAAAGGCTTAACAATAGATGTAAATAGGATTAATCCAATACCAATTGAAGCGATAATTAATATAACTCCCATCAGAATAACTACCCATCCTAACATTGAAGAAGCATTAGCCATAAGGTGAAGTACCTCTTCGTTCTTTTGGTCATAGTCATCTTTTAACTCTGCAATTTGCTCTGCAATATCATCTGTTAAGATTATGATATCTCCACCTTCAACAACCATATCTTCTGCTTCAAAAACAAAAAAGTCTTCATAAGAAGCAAAGGAATTCAAACCTTCCATAACATATTGTTGCATCTCATAAAGAGAATCTATTTGATGAAAAATATTTAATAAAAACTGATAGTCTTCGTCATTATTCCACTTTAAAGCAACATTCTTTAATTCTTCACTTATCTGTGGCCATGTTTCATCATGTAGTCGAACTAAATTCATTTTATCAGGCGTGCCTGGCTGCTTATCAACAAATACCCAATTTCGAATTAGCATTTTACTTTGAGAAAGCATCATATCCATCTCGCCAAGTAGCATTGTTGTTGGATTATAAACTCCAACAACTTGGTTGTTAAGCCTATTACTTCTTATTAAAGTAGTACTAGTAAGCAAACTATTTAGGAGCACAACCACCAAAATCAACCCAAACCCATAAATAAGTTTTTGCCTTATATTAAAATTAAACTTCATCATACACCTATTTTAAAAATACAAAATTATTTTAAGTACAATAACCTGCTACTTTTTAGTTTAGCAGATTTTATTAATGATTAATTACACTACTTTAAAGCACTATTGCAGCTGCCATAGTTTCTAATCTAGAACTAAACTGCAAAGAAGCACGACTAGCATTTCCTTTATGAAGTTCAAACTTAAGTACTCCATCTCTGACAACAAAGTTTATCGCTGCACCATGATTTGTTGCACCTTCAGCCTCTGTAATTAACAATGCCTTATTTTGCAAAGCTTTGTCAGCTAATAATTCTCCCTGGGCACGCAAATTAACAGCCGAAGAAACGTAAATTACCTGACAATCTTCAACCTCCTCTGCAGATCTATATTGTTTTACAACAATATCTTGGAAACCAAACTTTTTACCTTTAGATTGACTCTCCATCCATGATGCTACCTCGCGCCCCCGAACAACACCAATTACAAAATCACCCTCTTGTGCAGTCTCGGGCCAACCTATATAACGAATAAAATTTAAAGTAAAAACTGCTTTAAACTTTGCTTCTTGAGCTGCAACGTTGGTTGAAAACAGCAACATCGCAAGCGTTAAAAATAAAAAAATCTTCCTCATAACCACCCTTATAATATTATTTCTTCAAATTCATATATGTGTCGATTTGTACGAGCCTTTAATTATTTTGTTTCTAAATTATTACTAACAAACTGAAAAGTCACTTTTAACAAGTCTTAAAAATAACTATCCTCACTGACTCACAGCGAGTTGCATAAGAATGCTAAAAATTCTAAAAATAACAAACAATTGCACTTCTTAAAAAACTCACTAATTTAAAACTTTTTTTATAGAAAAAATAAAATTCATTTTTTAATTTTAACATACACTACTAAGAAAAATCCTTAAATTAGCAGTTTTATTAAATTGATAACTAGAATATTTTATTACTCGCTAATATGTGGATTAAGGTCGCTCGAACTATTTTAAAAAACAGAATTCAAATTTTAATAGTACTATTACTCATTACAATATTTATGGCTTTTCAGTCTAAAAACATTGAAATGTCATATCAATATGCACCACTACTTCCTGAAACTGACTCCACTTTTTTAAAATATGAAGGCTTTAAAGATAAATTTGGCGAAGAAGGTAGCATGGTGATACTTGGTGTTCAGAATGATAAATTTTTTGAAAAAGAACATTATGAGAAATGGAAAAACTTATCTTCAAATATTAAAGAGATATACGGCGTTAGCTCTACATTATCAATTGCAGAATCTTATAATCTGGTTAGAAATCAAGACGAAAGAAAATTCAATTTAATAAATATAATTCCAGATAATCCCACACAACAAGAACTTAACTCGTGCTTAAATATTATTAAAACACTGCCATTTTATGAGCATTTAATATATAATCCAGATACAGAAACTTACTTAATGTCAATAGGTCTAGTGCCCGAAGTTCTTGGTAGCTCTGAGCGTGTCAAATTAATGGAAGATATAAAAAAGGAGGTTGAAAAATATGAAGCGGAAAGTGGAGTTTCTGTAAAAGCATCTGGGCTACCTTATATACGAGTAGAGACTGCAGAGATGGTTAAAAAGGAGCTTAATATGTTTATCTTTTTAACGTTGGCTATAACTACAATAATCGTATTTATATTTTTTAGGTCATTTAAAGTTGTTATGGTAGCACTACTGGTAGTTGGTGTTGCTGTTATTTGGGCATTAGGTAGTCAAGCACTGTTAGGTTATAAAATTACAATTTTAACAGGAATGATTCCTCCACTTATTATAGTTATTGGTATACCTAATTCTGTTTATCTTTTAAATAAATATCATCATGAATTCAGCAACCATGGAAATAAAATAAAAGCACTTCAAAGAGTTATATATCGTGTGGGGAATGCAACTTTTGTAACAAACTTAACTACTGCCATTGGTT
>CAZHHH010000005.1:0-8082 GCA_964532085.1 uncultured Marinilabiliaceae bacterium | reverse complement strand
ATATATCGTGTGGGGAATGCAACTTTTGTAACAAACTTAACTACTGCCATTGGTTTTAGCACATTTATATTTACAAGTAGTAAAATTTTAGTAGAGTTTGGAGTTGTTGCTTCAATAAATATTATTGTTGTTTTCTTTTTAACACTATTGCTTATACCTATAATTTTTAGTTTTCTACCTGATCCAGAGGAGAGGCATATTAAGCATATTGATAGACCATATATGAATAAAATATTAAGTGGAATAATACAAATTGCCTTAAATAGAAGAAAACTAGTTTTTGGCTTTGCTTTATTGCTATTAATATCTGGCTTTTACGGTATTACAAAAATAAAAACCACTGGATATATGCTTGACGACATACCTCAAGAGCACAAATTATATGAAGATTTAAAATTTTTTGAAAAACATTTCGCAGGCTTAATGCCATTAGAAATAATGGTTGAAAGCAAAAAACCAAGAGACATTTTAACTCAACCATTTATGCATAAAGTTGATAGGTTATACGATATTTTTGACTCTATACCTCAACTTTCTAAACCACTTTCATATATAGATATTGTAAAGTTTTCGCGTCAAGCATATTATAATGGTAATGAGCAGCATTTTAGAATTCCAAATAATATGGAACGAAACTTTATTCTACAATATCTAAATAACAATAGTGGCAGCGATGCTAAAAAAGTTATTCAAAGCTTTGTTGATTCAACTTTTAAATCTGCACGGATAAACGTACGAATGGAGGATGTTGGGACAACGCGAATGATTGAGTTAGACTCACTAATAACATCAAAAGTAGAAGAGATTTTCCCTTCTTCTGATTATGAAACATTAGTGACTGGTTCAAGCGTACTATTTGCTGAAGGAACCACATATCTTATAAGGAACCTATTTCAAAGCATTTTTCTTGCTATATTATTAATTGCTATTATAATGGCATTGATGTTTTCATCTAAAAAAATGGTTGTTGTATCACTTATTCCAAATCTTATACCTTTGATAATGACAGCCGCACTGATGGGTTATTTTGGAATACCCATAAAACCATCAACTATACTAGTATTTAGTGTTGCATTTGGTATTTCAGTGGATGATACAATTCACTTTTTATCCAGATATAGACAAGAATTGAGCGATACTAATTGGAATATACGTACAGCTGTAATATTAGCAATGAAAGAGACTGGATTAAGTATGATTTACACATCAATAATTCTATTTTTCGGATTTAGTGTATTTAGTCTATCTGAATTTGGCGGAACAGCAGCTCTTGGTATGCTAATTGCTTTTACTCTGTTTGTTGCAATGTTTTCAAACATTATAATGTTACCAAGTATGCTATTATCTCTTGCCCAACGTGTAACAAACGAACATTTTAAAGAACCTTTATTAGATATATATAATGAAGATGACGATATTGAATTTGATGACTTAGTAATAAAGCCAATTAAAATTAAACGAAAATCAACAGATAAAGAAATAAAAAGAGATGAGCAAACTTGATAATTATAGAGAGCTGATAGAAAACAGACTTTCGGAGGTACCGTCAAAAAATAACCCTCAGGGTTTATATAATCCAATAAAATATATTCTCTCATTAGGTGGGAAACGCATTAGGCCCGTTTTGTGTCTATCAGCCACAGCACTATTTGATGAGAATAAGATAGAAGAAAGTATTCCTGCGGCTCTAGCATTAGAAACATTCCATAATTTCACGCTTTTGCATGATGATATAATGGACAACTCTCCTTTAAGGCGTAATAAACCTACAGTCCATAAAAAGTGGAACAACAATAGTGCAATTCTTTCTGGCGATGCAATGTTGATTGAGGCTTATAAATTAGTTGCAAAAATTCCTGAAAATTTATTATCTAAATCCATAAAGCTATTTAATCAAACAGCAGTTGAAGTTTGTGAAGGACAGCAATATGACATGGAGTTTGAAGATAGAAATGATGTTACTATTGATGAGTATTTGGAGATGATAAAGCTCAAGACAGCAGTACTTATTGGTGCAAGCTTAAAAATGGGAGCAATTATCGGAGGTGCAGATGAAAAAAACGCACAACATATATATGATTATGGAATAAATTTGGGCATCAGTTTTCAGCTCAAAGATGATTGGCTCGATGTTTATGGAAATGAAGAAGATTTTGGCAAGCCAATAGGTCAAGATATAGTAAATAACAAAAAAACATTTTTATTACTCTATGCTTTGAATCATTTAAGAGATAAAGACCGTATAGAGTTAGTTGAATGGATTTCGAAAGAGGAGTTTGACAGCTCTGAAAAAATTAATGCAGTAATTGATTTATATTCTAAAGTTGATGTTTCTACACAAACAAAAAAACTTATGGAGAGCTATTATACAAAATCAATTGATGCATTAAATAAAATAGAAAATATTAATCCAGATATCAAAGATGAATTGATTGATTTTAGTCAAAATTTGATGTTTAGAAATAGATAAAAAATTCAGATATAAAAATTTAATTAATAATTTTATTTATAAATCATCTAAAATTATTAACTTAGTTGAGATTTTCTTTAAAATAGATTTTAGTAAAATATTATGACACAAGTAAAAGGAAAAATCATTCAAATTATTGGTCCTGTTGTTGACGTTGAGTTTGATAATAGTATCACTGAGCTTCCTGAGATAAATGAGGCTTTAGAAATTAATTCTCCTCAAGGCAAGCTAATTATTGAATGCCAGCAACACATTGGTGAGCATGCTATACGTTGTATTTCTATGGACTCTACAGATGGTCTTCAACGTGGTTTAGAGGTAGTTGCATTAGGTCAAGCCATATCTATGCCAGTTGGTGATGCTGTTAAAGGTCGTTTATTAAACGTAGTTGGTCGTTCTATTGATGGACTTCCAGAAGTTGAGACAACAGAGAAACAACCAATTCATAGAGAGCCACCACAATTTGAAGAGCTTTCCACAGAGGCTGAAATTTTATACACAGGTATTAAAGTAATTGACCTTATTTGTCCATATTCTAAAGGTGGTAAGATTGGTCTATTTGGTGGAGCGGGAGTTGGAAAGACTGTATTAATTCAAGAGTTAATCAACAATATTGCAAAGAGTTACGAAGGATTATCAGTTTTCGGAGGTGTTGGAGAACGTACACGTGAAGGTAACGACTTACTTCGTGAGATGGTTGAGTCTGGAATTATAGATTATGGTGATGAATTTAGAGAGAGCATTAAAGATGGAAGTTGGGATTTAGACAAAGTTGATCCAGATGCAATAAAAAATAGCCAAGTGAGTATGGTTTTCGGACAGATGAACGAACCACCAGGTGCTCGTGCAAGAGTTGCTCTTTCGGCTTTAACTATTGCTGAAGGTTTCCGTGATGGAGATGGCACAGGAGCTGGGCGAGATGTTCTTCTTTTTATTGATAATATATTTAGATTTACGCAAGCTGGTTCTGAAGTATCTGCACTTTTAGGACGTATGCCTTCTGCTGTTGGATATCAGCCAACTTTATCATCAGAGATGGGTGCATTACAAGAGCGTATTACATCTACAAAGCATGGCTCAATTACATCGGTACAAGCGGTTTACGTACCTGCAGATGACTTGACAGACCCGGCACCAGCTACAACTTTCTCTCACTTAGACGCAACAACTGTTTTAAGTAGAAAGATTTCAGAATTAGGAATTTATCCAGCTGTTGACCCATTAGATTCAACTTCAAGAATTTTATCAAAAGATGTTGTTGGCGAAGCTCACTACAAATGTGCTCAAGATGTAAAAGAAATTTTACAGAGATACACGGAACTGCAAGATATTATTGCAATTTTAGGAATGGAAGAACTTTCTGAAGAAGACAAACTTGTTGTTCACAGAGCACGAAGAGTTCAGAGGTTCTTATCGCAACCATTCTTTGTAGCTTCTCAATTTACAGGTCTTGAAGGACAATCTGTTTCTATTGAAGATACAATCAAAGGATTTAATAAAATTTTATCTGGAGAACTTGATAAATATCCTGAAGCTGCATTTAACTTAGTTGGAACAATTGAGCAAGCTATTGATAAAGGAGAAAAACTTTTAAAGGAGGCTGAGTAATGAATAATTTGCATCTAAAAATAATAACTCCAACAAAAACATTATTTAATCAAGAGATAGAATCTGTTGACTTACCTGGTGAAAAAGGAAGATTTACAGTTTTAATAAATCATGGAAATATTATATCTTTATTAACTAAAGGAAAAATAAATATTACTGATTTAAAAAAAGAGACTCACAGTTTTGAATGTACTAAAGGCTCTGTTGAATGTTTGGATAATAACTTAATTGTTTTATTAGAAGATGGCGAATTGATTGAATAAAAATTCTTCAATTAATAATAAATAAAAATATACTTTAAGATGAAATTTAGTGAATTAAGTAATAAGATTTTTCAAGAGACCACAGACCTTTATCATGTTACAGACCATGTGGATGCTGAAGTTACTAATCCATATAAAGAGGGTTCAATAGAGTTTTTACTGTTTGCCAAAAATTGGATTGATGCAGTACAATGGCATTTAGAGGATATTATTAGAAATCCAGAAATTGACCCAGTTGAAGCTCTTAAAATTAAGCGCAGAATTGATAAATCAAATCAAGATAGAACAGATTTAGTTGAGTACATCGATGGTTATTTTATGAATGAATTTAAAGATGTTACTCCTCAACCAAATGCTGGACTAAACACTGAAACTCCTGCGTGGGGAGTTGACAGATTGTCAATTTTAGCTCTTAAAGTTTATCACATGGAGCAAGAGACTAAAAGAACTGATGCATCCGAAGAACATATTAAAAGTTGTCAATCAAAACTTGATGTTCTTTTAACTCAACGTGTTGATTTAAGTACCGCAATTGATGAATTACTTGATGACATTAAAGCTGGAAAGAAGAAAATGAAATTATACAAACAGATGAAGATGTATAATGACCCTGATTTGAATCCTGTTTTATACAAAAAATAAAAGTGAGTAAATCAAATAAAATATTGATACTTAGGCTTAGTGCCTTAGGTGATGTGGCAATGACAGTTCCTGTTGTTGCCTCATTGTCTGATGCATACCCAAACAAAGAACTAATAGTAGTATCAAGAGGCTTTGCTCAAAAATTATTTGCTCCAATAAAAGGAGTAACATTTGTTCCGTTTGATCCCAATAACAAACACAAAGGGGTAAAAGGATTATGGAAACTTTTTAAAACACTAAAATCCATAGGGCCTTATGATTTTATTGCAGATTTACACGACGTAATAAGAACAAAGTTCATTACAACTCTCTTTAAATTATCTGGAACTAAAGTTGTCAGAATCGATAAAGGAAGAAAAGAGAAAAAGGAATTAACTAGAAAGAAAAATAAAACTCTCAAACAACTAAAAAGCACGTTTGAAAGATATCATGAAGTTTTTCTCAAAGCTGGCTATACATTTAATATAGATACTTTTAATGGAAAAGAGCTATATGTTACATCTGAAAATAAAAATCTTCATAAGACTCTATACTCTGATAAAATACGCATAGGCATAGCACCTTTTGCTGGACATATATGGAAAACTTGGCCAGAAGATAAAATGTTAAAACTCATTGAAAAGCTAGACAAGTCTGGTTATGAGATATTCCTTTTTGGTGGACGAGGCAAAGAGCAAAAAACATTGGATGAGTGGAGTAGTAATTTTAACAATGTCCATAATCTTGCGGGTCAATTACCCATAAATCATGAACTAGAGGCAATCTCAAAACTAAATGTTATGATTTCTATGGACTCGGGCAATATGCACTTGGCAAGACTTGTAAATACTCCAGTAGTTAGTATTTGGGGAGCTACACATCCAAATGCTGGATTTTATGGCTGGAATATGCCCAAAGAGTGGGCCGTTCAAGTAGATTTAGATTGTCGCCCATGTTCTGTATATGGCAATAAACCATGCCATAGAGAGGATTTTGCTTGCATGAACAACATTACTCCTGAAATGGTCTTAGAAAAAGTAGAATTAATTACTAAAGCATAAATGCAAATTCTTTTTTTAAATTCTATAGGAAAAAACAAATGGGGCGGAGGCGAAAAGTGGATGCTTATGGCGGCTAAAGGCCTAGAAGAAAAAGGGCATACAGTTATAGTTGGTTGTGCTAAAAACTCCATTATTGGAAAAAATGCTAAAGCTAAAAACCTCATCACAGAGAACGTTTCTTTCAATTCTGATATAGATTTTCTAGGATTCTTAAGATTAAAAAGAGTAATTAAAAAATATAATATAAGCCACATTATTTGTGGACAAAATAAAGATACTAAGATTAGTTCTATTGCTGCTTTAGGCAATAAAAACATTAAAGTTATTGCAAGACATGGATTGCAGGTTATTAGTAAAAAGCTTAAATATAAGATTTTCTTCAAAAATTTAATAGACGGAATTATAACTAATTCAAAAACTATTAAAGAGGAGTATGAAACATATAATTGGTTTCCAGAAGATTTTATCAAGGTTATTTACAATGGAGTTGAAATTCCTGAAATAGAAAAAATAGAACCGATTGATATCCACAAATTATTATCACTTCCCGAAAAAACAAAAACTATTTTAAGTGCTGGAAGATTAGCGAAGCAAAAAGGGTATGACACTCTCATAAAAACAGCTAATTTGGCAAAAAAACAGAATAAAAACTGGCATTTTGTTGTTATTGGCAAAGGTAAATTAGAGAAAAAATTAAAGAGAGAGGTAACTAAGTTAGAACTTTCCGAATATATTACTTTTTTAGGCTTCCAAAAAAATGTTTTATCATTTATGAAAGAGACTGATATATTTGTATTACCTTCGCTCTATGAAGGAATGCCCAATGCAGTTCTTGAAGCTATGAGTATTGGAAAATGTTGTATTACATCCAATGTTAATGGCAACAAAGAGCTTATAAGTAACGGCAAAGATGGGATTCTTGTTGAACCTAACAGACCGAAAGAGTTGTTTTTAGAAATTGATAAGATATTTAGTGATGCGGATTTAAAAAACAAAATTGAAAAAAATGCTCACTTAAAAATATCTACTAATTTCACGATTGATAGAATGGTTAAGTTGACAGAAGAATATCTATTAAGTTTATAAAATAGTTATGAAAATTTTAATAACAGGAGCAGCTGGTTTTATTGGATACCATTTATCGAAACTTTTATTAGAAAAAGGGTTTGAAGTATTTGGTGTAGACTCTATTAATGGATATTACTCCACTCAAATAAAATATGATAGATTAAAACAGCTAGAAACATATAAAAACTTCAGTTTCTCCTCTATAAATATTTGTAACAGAAATGACCTTGAGGTTCTATTTGCGTCAAATAAATTTTCATTAGTCATACATTTATCTGCGCAAGCAGGAGTAAGATACAGTGTTGACGCTCCATTAAAATATGCAGAAAGCAATTTAATAGGCTTTATGAATGTGCTTGAAGTCTCAAAACATAATAAGATTAAAAAGATTATTTATGCATCATCTAGCTCTGTCTATGGCGATAGAGAAGGTGGGCAATTTTCAGAACATAACAGCACCGACTATCCTGAATCTATATATGCTGCAACCAAAAAAGCTAATGAAGTTATTGCATACAGCTATTCAAAACAATTTGATATACAACTTATTGGACTAAGATTCTTTTCTGTTTATGGCCCATGGGGAAGGCCAGATATGGCATATTTCTCATTTACCAAAAAAATAATTAATGACGAAGTAATACCTGTTTTTAACAATGGCCAGATGGCGCGAGACTTTACATATATAGATGATATTACTGAAGGTGTGCATAAACTAATAAATAAGCTAGATTCTTTGCCAAAATATAAAATCTATAATATGGGGAATAATAAGCCCATAAAAATCTTAGATTTTATTAAAATTTTGGAGGAAAAGATAGGAATTGAGGCAAAGGTAGACTTTCTCCCTATGCAAACTGGCGATGTTATCTACACTTGTGCTGATATAACATCTGCACAAAAAGAGTTTGAATATCAACCAAAAACAAAATTTGAAGATGGACTTGAAAGTTTTGTTAAGTGGTACAAAGAGTATTATAAAATTTAATTT
>CAZHHH010000004.1:29483-53294 GCA_964532085.1 uncultured Marinilabiliaceae bacterium | reverse complement strand
CACGTTTAGATGAAATACTAAATTTTGAAGAGTTAACAACATCTGTATCTGAACAGTTTGCAGAAAAACTACATATAGATAGCGAGTCATTAATACAAGAATTTTATGCTACCTCACCAATTGAGCCAGCACTTGTAATTCCAGGTGTTTCAATACTTTATGCTAAAGATGAAAATATAAATTCTCCAGAATTGCACATTGTATTGTGTAATTACAAACCAGGAATTAGAAAACCTGTTCATAAAGGTGCTATTTCATCGGAAGATTATATTAGAATATTTTTCTTCTTAATTAATCCAAAAAATGAACCTCGACAGCAATTACGTATGCTTTCGCGATTAGTAGATATTGTAGAAAGAGATTCTTTCCATAAAGATGTTTTAGAAACAAGTGGAGAACGAGCTCTAAAAGAATATCTATTGCATAATGAACGATATACTACAGTCGAACTACTTAAAGATACTGTTCAAGAAGAACTTATTGGTAAAAAACTGATGGAGATAAAAATGCCACAAGGTATTTTAGTTGCTCTAATTGAACGAAATGGTAAAACTATTACTCCAAGCGGTGGCACACTTCTAAAAGAGAAAGATGTACTCACAATAATAGGTGAACCTAAAGCAATTAATACTTTGATTAACAAGTATTTTGGGAAATCTTAAATAGCTTTGCAAATGCAAAATAAATTAATAAAAATCAAAGATGGATCTGTTATTTTTGATAATAAACCTCTATTTAAAAATTTAAATATAAATATAATAGATGGCGAAAGTCATGTTATTACTGGACAAAATAGTTCAGGCAAATCTGTATTGCTTAGAATATTAGCTGGTAAATCTGTTTTAACATCAGGTGAAATAACTAGATTTTATAAAGAGAAAGAGATTATAACAAAGGATAATAATGAAAATTATATATATAATAATATTGGTTATTTAACAGTTAGACATTCATTTAAAGATAGACAAAATCAGAGTAGTTTATTTTATCAACAAAGATATAATAACTCTTTTTCTGAAGAAGCTTTAACTACTATAGAGTTCTTATATAATGCACAAAAGAACAAAGGCTTACCAGAAAAATGGAACATTAAGAACAGTGTTAAAATATTAGATTTAGAACATTTGTTAAATAAAAGTTTAATAAAACTCTCAAATGGAGAATCTAGAAGAGTTAGAATCGCCGAACTACTAATTAAAAATCCTAAAATCATTTTTTTAGATCAACCATTAACCGGTGTTGATGTTAAAAATAGAGAAAAATTTATAGATATTTTTAAAGCAATTACTGATTCGGGCATAACTTTAATAGTTGCTTGTAATCAAGATGAAGTTCCAAAAAATGCTGATAGTATAATAAAGCTAAACATTGGAAAAAGCCCGACTATTACAGATTATAAGAATTTTATTCCATCAAGTGATATAGCGCCTTACAGTTTGAGCTATGAGAATATATCTTTTCTAAAAAATCTGCCTGAATATGAAAAATATGATTTTATCGTAAAAATGAGCAATGTCAATATTAATTATGGTGATAAAAGCATTTTAAATGATATTAATTGGCAGATTAAGCAAGGTGAGCACTGGTCACTCTATGGACCAAATGGAGCTGGGAAATCTACATTGCTAAGCTTGATAACTGGAGATAATCCGCAAGCATATTCTAATGATATAACTCTTTTTGATATAAAACGAGGAAGTGGTGAAAGTATTTGGGATATTAAACGTAAAATTGGTTTTGTGTCACCTGAATTATTTCAATTTTTCCCGCAACATTTAAACTGTAAAGAAGCTATATCCACAGGATTTTCAGATTTTTTAATAAAACTCAAAAATATAACCGAGCATCAAAATAATACCATTGATGAATGGATGGAGATTTTAAAAATATCTAACTACAAAGATGAAATATTACGGCGATTGCCAATCACCATTCAGCGACTAACTCTTTTAGCAAGAGCTTTGGTTAAAAATCCGCCTTTACTAATATTAGATGAGCCGTGTCAAGGTTTTGACAATCAACAACAAAGTCATTTTAGAAATATAATTGACACTATTTCTGAGTTTAAAAATATCACTTGGATATATGTCTCCCATAATATTGAACAATTACCAGAAAGCACTACAAACTATTTGACGTTATCCTCTGATGGTGAGATAGAAAAGATAGTATAAATAAAAAAAGCGGTTGAAAATTCAACCGCTTTTTTTGTGGGCCCAGCTGGACTTGAACCAGCGACCCCCTGATTATGAGTCAGGTGCTACTAACCAGCTGAGCTATGGGCCCAAAAACAAAATCATTTGTTTTTAACGACTGCAAAAATACAAATAATAATCTATTTACAAAATAAATAAGAGGAAAATAATTTAAGAATTTTGTTTTTATAGTATATTCAACAAAACGTCTATACCAATAGTTTGATATACATTTTATTAGTTATACAATTATTCATCATTTAAAATCAATAGTGTCTCAAATAATAAAATTTATGCTTTAACAATTTAGCATTTTTTTATAGTTGTTAAAATTAATTATCTTTATATTCACAATTAATAATAAACTAACTATAAATACTCGAGCTATGGATTTTAAGGATCAAATTAAACAACTAGGAGACAGAATTAACAAATTAAAAGATCAAATTCAAACCGAAGAAGCAACAAAAAATGCATTTATAATGCCATTTTTGTAAATATTAGGTTATGATGTTTTTAATCCTTTAGAAGTTGTTCCTGAATATATTACAGATATAGGTACAAAAAAGGGAGAAAAAATTGACTATGCAATTTTCAAAGAAGGTAAACCAACTATAATTATAGAATGTAAACATTGGGAACAAAATTTAAATTTACATGATGGTCAATTATTAAGATATTTTCATGTTTCAAATGCAAAGTTTGGATTATTAACAAATGGGATTAATTATAGGTTTTATTCTGATTTAGTTGAAACAAATATAATGGATGAAAAACCATTTTTAGAGTTTAATTTGAATGAAATAAAAGACAATCAAATAGAAGAGTTAAAAAAGTTTCATAAATCAGTGTTCGATGCAGAAAGTATTACTAATACAGCTAGCGATTTAAAATATACTAATGAAATTAAACTATTATTTCAAAAAGAAGTATCAGATCCAAGTCCTGATTTTGTTAGGCATTTTACAAGACAAGTATATCCTGGAATAATTACAGCAAAGATTCTAGAACAATTTACAATTTTAACGAAAAAATCTATACAGCAATTAATTAGTGACTTAATAACTGACCGATTAAAAGTAGCATTAACAAAAGAAGATGAAAAAACAAAAGAGCAAGCAAAAATAGATGCTGAAAAATTAAAAGAAAAAGAAAATAAGATAGTTACAACAGAGGAAGAATTAGAAGGTTTTATGATTGTAAAGACTATTTTACGTCAAAACATTGATGCTTCTAGAGTTGTTTATAGAGATGCACTATCATATTTTGCAATTTTATTAGATGATAATAATAGGAAGCCTATTTGTAGATTATATTTTAACTCAGCAAAAAAATATATTGCAACCTTTGATGACCAAAAGAAAGAAATTAAAAATGAAGTATCTTCATTAGATGACATTTTCAACTATGCTAACGATTTAATTAAGACTGTAGAAAATTATGATAATATGTAAAATTAAATAAATATAATTATCAATAATATTCTATTTAAATAAAATAAAGGGTGTATTTCTAACTTAAGATACTCCCTTTTTCTATTACTTTATTTATAAGATTATTTCATTTCAGATTTCAGTTATGCCGTATTAACTTTCTCTTTATTTAAAAACTGACACAAAACAACCTAAGACTCTCATTTAGAGCAATTTATAATAAAAACATGTTTATCTAAAACCATAATATTAAATAAAAGCTCTTATTTTAAAAGATGTAAAATATGTTTATTTTTCAAAAATAATGTATTTTCACAAAATACAAACTATTTATGCAATGGGGCTAAAATATAAAATATTACTGGTTTTTACTTTTTTAACATACTCTTCTCTCTTCTCTCAATGGGGGCATTTTGTTACAAATTTCAAAAAAGATGTCTATAAAGGTAGTGCTCAAACTTGGCAAATACAGGTAGATAGTAATGACAATGTTTATTTCGCAAATAAAAATGGTATATTAGAATATAATGGAAGTGACTGGTCAATGTTTCCTCTACAAAATAAATCTGATGTAAGATCTATCTATATTTCAGAGAAAGATAATAGAGTCTATGCTGGAGGTGAACTAGAATTTGGTTATTATCAACCGAATGATATCGGCAAAAAAGAGTACTCAATTTTATCTGATGATTTCTATTTAAAGGATGAATATTCTGGAGTATATTGGGGAATTTATCAAATTGATAATACTCTCTATTTCATTTCAGACTGGTATGTAATTAAAAAGGTTGATGAAAATTATTCAGTTATAGAATCTGAATATAAAATTGATTGCTCTGCCATTATTAACGATATACTTTATCTTGGAACTACAGATGGATTAATGCTTTTAGTTGGTAACACTCTACTCCCACATGAAAATAATGATGTTATTAAAAATAAGACAATTAGAGCAATTGATTCTTTTCAAGACAAACTAATTATTGCCACTGCATTTGATGGTTTATTTTTAGCAACACCTAATAAAATAGAACATTTTCCAATTGGTTATGAAGACTTTATGAAACAAAATGAGATATTTTCAATTGCTACATCAAAAAACTACTTAGCTATTGGTACTATTCATAAAGGCTTATTGTTATTAAACTTTAATAATAACCAAATAGAATATTTTAATGAAGAAAACGGTTTGCAAAATAATACTATCCTATCGCTTGCTTTTGATAAAGATGAAAATATATGGCTTGGATTAGATAATGGTATCGATTTTATTACACTAAATTCCCCTATTACAAATCTATATTCACACCCTAATTCAAAAGGTGCAGGTTATGTAGCTTTAAAAAAAGATAATAACTTATATTTAGGTACAAATAGAGGATTATATTATACAAACTGGCCTGTTACTTTTGATGAAAAAATGGTTGAAATTGAGTATTTTTCTCAATTAAGTGGTCAAGTATGGGGATTAGCAAATAATGGAGATGATATATTTTGTATGCACGACAAAGGACTTTTTGTAATCCAAAATAATAAAGTTGAAAAGATTGAAGGGTTAAGAGGTGCGCTCTCATATATAGAACATGAAAATGATTCAAATAAGTGCTGGGTAACGACTTACAATAGCTTTTTTCTTTTAGAAAAAAAGAATAATAAATGGAGTGTTATTTCACAAATACCAGAAATAAATAATTGGCCTAAAAATGCAGTTTTTGAAGATGCTGAAACTATATGGGTTAGAGTTGTTAATGAAGGTGTTGAAAAAATAAAAATTGATACTACTTTAAATAGCTATATAGAATCTAAAATTTATACAAAAGAAGATGGTTTTGAATCTGTTGTAAATCTATATATACATAAAATTGATAATGAAGTATATTTCTCAACAGAATCAGGCATTTATAAATATGATGACAAAAATGATAAAATAATAAAATCAAATTTACTTAAAGAGGAACTATCAAAAAATATAAAACTTATTACCAAAGTTAACAACAAGATTTATGCTTTATCATCAAACTATTTAACCATTTTAGAAACAGAAAATAATAACAAAATAATAGATTCTACAATATTTACACTTCCCCTATCACAAGTTGAAACTATTAATTATTATGAATCTTTAAATGTTCTAAACGACTCATTAGCAATAATACCAAATGAATATGGATTTGCATTATTAAACAACAACCATGTAATTAAATCAAATTTAGACAATTTATTTATCAAAAATATATACTCCACTTACCCTAAAGACTCTTTGCTTTTTAAAAATAATTTTCAAAACAATATTCCTTATCCACAAATTCAATATAACAATAATGCCATTAAGTTTGAATATGATGTTAGATGGAGTCAAAGAGATATGGGTATTACTTTTAGTCATCGATTGCTTCCTGATAAAACTTGGTCTGAACCGTCAACATCTAGAGTTAAAGAGTACAACAATTTAAAAGAGGGAGAGTATATTTTTGAAGTAAAAGCACATTTTAACAATAATGTTAGTAATGTTACATCATTTGATTTTAAAATCTTACCACCTTGGTACAGAACTATATATGCCAAATTAGCTTATCTATTACTCTTTTTATCATGCATTTTTGCGCTCTATTTAGTTATACTAAAGCGTCAAAATATTAAGAAAATAAAAGAACTTGCTATTAAAGAAGAGGAGATTAAAAAGAAAGAAAATGAACTCATCGAAGAGAAACAAATTAATGAACAGAAGATAATTGAACTCAAAAATGAAAATTTGGAGCAAGAGTTAAAACATAAAAGTCAAGAGATGGCAAACTTGATGATAAATCTTTCTCGAAAAAATGAGATTCTAATAGATATAAAAGATAAACTTAACAAAATAATCCCTGAACTTAAAACTTTCCCAGACCCCAAGCCTAAACAGATGATAACTTCACTAAATTCAGAAATTAATACTAATATTCAATCTGATGATTTATTAAAAAAGTTTGAAGAACAATTTGACTTAGTTCATAACAATTTTACAAATCAAATCAGACTATTACATCCAAACTTAACTGTTACCGAAATTAAAATGTGTACTTTCTTAAAAATGGGCTTGTCTACAAAAGAAATTGCACCGCTCTTAAATATTTCAATAAGAGGAGTTGAAACCATCCGATACAGAATGAGGAAAAAAATGAAATTGGAGAAAGAAGCCAATTTGATGGAGTACTTAAATACACTAACAAGCTGATTTTAAGCACTAATAAAAAACAGAGACGTATTTCTGACGTATTTTTATTTTCTCGATGACGTATTATCGAATAATATTTTTTTACCATTTTATACACTTCTTAACTAAGTTTGCTCATACCGAAGAACGGAAAAAAATATAAAATTTGTTTAACTTAAATTAAAGCTATGAGAAAAATCCTACTTGGAGTACTAATGCTTTTATTCTCTTTATCACTCTATTCACAAAATATAGATATAAGAGGAATAGTATACTCCGAATCTGACAAAGAACCTCTACCCGGAGTTTCAGTTATTATAAAAAATTCTTCAACCGGAACAGTAACGGATATAAATGGAGAATTTTTTATTTCTGTACCTGATAACTCAACTTTAGAACTATCTTTTATTGGTTTTAAAACAAAAGACGTAGTAGCCGACGCATCTTCACGAATGGTAATTTACTTAACTGAAGATATTATGTTTCTTGATGAAGTAATTGCTGTCGGATATGGCGTTCAACGCAAAAGTGTTGTAACAGCCTCAATAGCAAAAGTATCATCTGAAGATTTGTCTGTTTCAGCGCCACTGAGAGTTGATAATGCACTAAAAGGTCTTGCATCAGGTGTAACAGTAACCTCATCATCAGGTCAGCCGGGTGCGGCAGCTCAAATAAGAATTAGAGGTATTGGTACAATCAACAATTCCGATCCTTTATATATTGTTGACGGAATGCCAATTGAAGGAGGATTAGATTATCTAAATCCAAATGATATTGCTTCAATTGAAGTATTAAAAGATGCCGCTTCAGGTGCTGTTTATGGTGCACGAGCTGCAAATGGTGTTGTTTTGGTAACAACCAAAACTGGACAAGTTGGAGCTACAAAAGTAACTTATGACTTTTCGTATGGTTGGCAAAGACCATGGACAGAACGAAATGTCTTAAATGCAACAGAATATGCCGTTATGATGAATGAAGGTGCTATAAATTCAGGTCAAGCACCAAGATATAACGACCCATATTCTTATGGCATAGGAACAAACTGGCAAAAAGAGACTTTTAATTATAACGCACCTGTCAGCAATCATCAGGTAAATGTTAGTGGAGCAAATGACAAACTAAATTATCTCTTATCCTTTGGTCATTATTCTCAAGATGGTATAGTAGGTGGAAATTTTAATCGCTCAAATTATGAGAGATTAACTTTAAGAAGTAATACCATATATACTCTTTTTGATGAATCAAAAAACAGAAATTGGCTTAAGAGTTTGAAAATAACATCAAACATTTCTTATGCAAAAATAGATAGTAAAGGGATTGAGACCAACTCTTCATTTGGTTCGCCACTTGGAAGTGCTTTAGCTCTTTCTCCAATACTCCCTGTTTTTGTAGAAGGTCAAGATGCACAAGATCAACTTGATTACTACTCAGCTTATGCTGATTTTACACCTATGTATGACCCTGATACAGGAAAATTATATACAATTGCAGGAGCATCATTCAATGAAATGGTAAATCCATTGGCAAGTTTATCACTTCCTGGAAACAAAAACTGGAGTCATAAATTTGTAACAAACTTCTCTGCCGAATTAAATATCTGGGATAATCTAAAATTCAAATCATCTTATGGAACAGATTTGGCTTTTTGGGGATATGACGGATATACACAATTATACTATTTAACTGCCAATAACAAAGCAACAAAGACCAACGCATTCTCAAATAAACAAGACGGATTGGTTTGGCAGTTGGAAAATATTTTGATGTATGATAAAGATGTTGATAAACATTCATTTGGAATAATTGCAGGACAATCTGCCAAAAAATCTTCAGGTTCACAACTTGGAGGTAATAGATTTGGAATAATAAATTTAGACAGACCATATATTGACGCAAGCAACGGATTACAAGAAAATGGCGACATGGGAGTTTACGGAGGTCCTTTTGATGAAGCAACTTTAGCTTCTATTTTTGGACGTGCAAGTTACAACTATGACGAAAAATATATGTTGCAAGCTACAGTCAGACGTGATGGTTCTTCAAGATTTGGTTCAAACAACCACTATGCGATATTCCCATCTTTTTCTTTGGGATGGAATATTACCAACGAGAAGTTTATGGATTCTCGACCTGATTGGTTTACATCAAGTAAACTTAGATTTTCATGGGGTAAAAACGGTAATGAAAACATAGGAAACTTTAGATACACCGTGTTAACTTCAACAGGTAACAACTATATTTTTGGTTCAGGCGAAAATGTGACCAATGGCGTTAAAGCAAGTGGATTGGCTAACCCTGATTTAAAGTGGGAAGAATCAATACAAACAAACTATGGTCTTGATTTTGGATTATTTTATAATGCGTTGACTATCTCTATGGATTATTATAAAAAAGTAACCGACGGTATGTTAATGGTTATGAATATTCCCTCTTATGTTGGTGAGTCAAAGCCAATTGGGAATGTTGGTAAAATGGAAAACAGCGGTTTTGAATTTGAAGCTAACTACAGATATATTCTTAACGACTGGAGTTTTAGAATAGGTGGAAACATGACATATCTAAACAATAAACTTATAGAATATGGTAATGAAGAAGGTTGGGCAAACCTTGATAGTTTTCAAGGCGTTGGAACAATAAGCAGGGCTCAAAATGGATTGCCATTCCCATATTTTTATGGTTATAAAACAGATGGAATATTCCAAAATATATCAGAAGTTAACAACTATACAAATAAAGACGGTGAGCT
This sequence comes from uncultured Marinilabiliaceae bacterium, assembly GCA_964532085.1. Taxonomy (GTDB): domain Bacteria; phylum Bacteroidota; class Bacteroidia; order Bacteroidales; family Marinilabiliaceae; genus CAZHHH01. The sequence continues at coordinate 43,727 of CAZHHH010000004.1, read as the reverse complement.
AATTCAACCCAATGCTAAACCTGGTGATGTTAGATTTGTAGATATTGATGGTGATGGTAAAATAACAAGTGAAGACAGAACAAACATTGGTAAAGGAATGCCTGATTTCACATATGGAGCAAATTTAAATGCAAAATGGAGAAATATAGATCTAAATGTAATTATTCAAGGAACATATGGTAATGAAGTGTTTGATGCAACAAGACGAACAGATATTACCTCATCAAACTTACCATCATGGATGCTGAATCGTTGGACGGGTGAAGGTACATCAGACAAATATCCAAGATTTGTACTTGGAGATAATGAAAACTGGCAATCATCTGACTTATATGTTTATGACGGTAGCTATTTAAGAATTAAAAATATCCAATTAGGATACACACTTCCAAATAGATTAACTGAAAAAGCATTTATATCAACATTTAGAATTTATGGCGCTATTGATAACTTACTGACATTAACAAAATATCATGGATTTGACCCTGAAATTTCATCAGGTGGAACTTCTTTAGGTATTGATAGAGGTGTATATCCACAAACAAAAACATTTACAGTAGGATTAAATCTTACTTTCTAATTGATATAATAAACATAAGGATATGAAAAAATATAGATATAAAATTTTTATAATTTCTGCACTGATATTTATTATATCAGGATGTTCAGAATCTTTTCTTGAGGTTGACTCAAAAACTCAAGAAACAGTAACTACATATTTTACAACTGACGAACATGTAAAAGAAGCAGTAGTTGCAGCTTATGACCCATTACAATGGCCTGACTGGTCAATGGACCAATATAATCCGGTTAATATTATGAGTGATATTATGGCTGATGATATCTGGGTTGGTGGTGCCGATAAGAATGATAATCAATATTGGCACTTAATGATGAATTATGAAGCTAATCCAACAAATGTTATGACAGGTTTATGGATTGTTGCATATTCAGGAGTAAAACGAAGTAACGACGTTATACAATATTTAGACTGGGCTAAAGAGAACATTAAAGAGGCCGATGCTAAATATTATGAAGCTCAAGCACGAGTTTTAAGAGTCTTTTACTACAATTGGTTGTGGAAATTTTGGGGTAATATTCCATACTTTGATAAAAATCTAGCTGCACCATATATAGCTGAGCAATTAACAGCAGAAGATGTATATCAAAAAATAATAATAGATTTAGAAGGTGCTATAGCAATAAATGCACTTCCTATGAAAGAGCAAAGTATTAACTACGGTAGAATTACAAAAGCTATGGCATATATGCTCTATGCGGAAATTGTCATGTATCAAAAAGATGAATCAAGATATCCAACAGTTTTAGATTATATGAAAGAGATTATAGAGAGTGGCGAATATTCTCTAACTGCAAACTTTGCCGATATTTTTAATGACACAGGTGAATGGAATGATGAATCTATTTTTGAAATAAATTATAAAGATGATAATGCTGCAAGAGGATGGGGTAACCCGTTAACAGCTGGAGGAACTGTGCTTCCACGTTTAATTAGCCCTTCAAACTGGGCTGATGGAACCGACGGCCATGATAATGGTTGGGGATTTGCACCTGTTAGACAAGAAATATTTGACCTCTATTCAAATGATGATGAGAGACGTGATGCTACTTGTTGGAATGCGGCAGCTGCTGGTGACTACACTCCAAGATACCAAGATACAGGATTATTCTTAGAAAAATATGTTGCGAAGACCGGTGGAAATGCAAATCAAATTGCTGATGCCGATTTAAACTATAACAATAATCTAAGAATATATAGATATGCTGAAACTCTTTTAAATGCTGCAGAAATGATTGTTAGGGGTGCCGGAAGTGGTGACGCTAAAGGATATTTGAATCAAGTTCACCTAAGAGCAGGAAACAATAGCGAAATAGATGCTACTATTGATAATATCATCAAAGAGCGAAGATTAGAATTTGTGGGCGAAGGTAAAAGATATTGGGATTTAATACGTACCGACAAAGCCGAAACTCTATTAGTTCCTGACGAATATGGTTATAGAACCAACAGCTGGTCTTCAAATAAAAAATATTTACCTATTCCGCAAAGTGAAATAGACGCAGCTCAAGGAACAATTACACAAAACAACTACTAATTTTTAATTAGAAATATTATGAACAAAAAATATAAAATCTTATCAAAAATATCAATGATATTAGCAGTCATGTTCATATCATTGAGTTGTAGTCAAGAGGAAATTCCAACTCTGCAAGAGGGGTCTTTACCTTTGGCAACTGACTATCAGGACAACATTGAAATAGAAGTAAATCAAGAAACTAACTGGGTAACTTTTACATTCTCAGCCAAAGAGGTTGTGCCTATATGGATTATAGATGATAAAACTTACAGCACCGATTTTCAATTTGAAAAATATTATCGAAAAGCAGGTGAATACTCAATTTCTGTAAAAATTTCCAATGCAAATGGAATTAGTGACGGAGTTATTACAAAAACATTCGTTCTTGAAAAAACCATAATGAGCGGATTTAGTGGATTTGATTATAATTCAGAATTTAATATTTGGAGAAAATCTACTGTTTCTATTCCATCATTCTGGTATGCACCTGGATGGGAACAAATTGATGACCCTGCATATACTTTTAGCGAGGGTTCGTATAATTTAACATTTCCCGAAGCAACTTTCGAAACTTGGCAAGCTCAAATGTTTTTAGAGTCAGATATAAATACAACATCTGATAATAAATACGATTTTTCAGCCATTTTTACTTCAACAAAAGACCATTCAAACATAACTGTAAAGTTAGTTGATGGTGCAGATGACAATCTATTCTATTTTACAGATGTAGTTAAACTAAAAGCTAATGAACCTCTATGTCATTGGAAAGCAGAAATGGATGGATTAGATATCACAAACTTAAAGTTAGTCTTAGATTTTGGTGGAAATGAAGATAATACAAATATTACAATTGAAAATATTGTATTTAAAAACAGTGCTGATGATGATGGAACAGTAGTTCCCGAAATAGAAGATACACCCGATATTAACTGGGTTGACGTTAATAGTGAAGACAACTTTTGGCATAATATAAACTTTACCAACACTTATTATTATGCTCCGGGTTGGGAACAATTACCCAATCCAGAAATTACAATAGATGGAACTGAATACTCCACATCATTCCCAAGTGCAACATGGGAGCAGTGGCAAAATCAACTAACTTTTATTACTGATGACTTAGCATTATCAGCAGATACAAATTACGATTTTAAAGTAACGCTTTTATCTTCAACTGATATTGCTGCAGTAACTGTAAAATTAGCTCAAAATGACGACGATGGTTTATTCTTATTTGATGAAAGAATTAAACTAACCGCCGACAGCGAAGTAGATTTGAAATTGGTAAATATGGATGGTGTTGATATCTCCCAAGCAAAAATAGTATTTGACTTTGGTGGAAACCCTGACAATACTGACATTGTGATTAAAGATATCATTATTCAAAAACACATTGATTAACTAAAATAGGGGCGATGAAACTAATTATTGTCGCCCCTTATTTATTAAGATTAAAATGAAAATATATAATAAAATAATACTTTTTATCCTTCTATTTACTACTATTAATTGCAGTAACAGTAATGGAATTACAACAGGAGGCGGTGAGATAACTTGCTCTCCTACACAAATTGAAGCTGAACATACTGAAAGTAAATTTCAACTTAATGTAACAGCAACATCTGAGTGGAGTGCATATAGCGAGCAAGAGTGGATAAAATGTAATCCGTCAAGTTCAATAAAAACTGAAGAAAACATTACTGTAACGATCGATAACAATAGCTTTTATAAAGAACGAGAAGGAGAAATAGTTATAAAGTCGGGCTCAACAAGGGCCTATGTAAAAGTCTCTCAAAAAGCTAAACCCAAATCGCCAACAGATGAAAATATTGTTGCACCTGCAGGTTATGAGTTGGTTTGGCATGATGAATTTGATGAAGGTGATGCGCCCGACAATAAATGGTGGTATGAGACAGGTGGACATGGTTGGGGGAATAATGAATTACAACATTATGTGGCAGGAAGTTATGACTCGCATCAGTTGGCAACAGTTGAAGATGGAATATTAACAATTACTGCTAAAAAGATTAACGACAAGGTCTATTCCATTAGAATGAATAGTGCAGAAAGCTGGAAGTATGGCTATTTTGAAGCAAGGCTCAAACTTCCTGTTGGGAAAGGTACTTGGCCAGCATTTTGGATGATGCCGAAAAATTTTACAGCTTGGCCAGAAGATGGTGAAATAGATATTATGGAAGAGGTTGGATATAATCCAAACTATGTTTCGTCATCAATTCATTGTAAATCATATTATCACTCAATAGGTACTCAAAAAACAAAAGAGACACTAATTCCTACAGCACAAACAGAGTTTCATGTCTATGCACTTGAATGGACAGAAGATTATATAAGAACTTTTGTTGATGGTAAAGAGCTCTTCTATTATGAAAATGACAAAAGAGGAGACAAAGATACTTGGCCCTTTAATGCTCCTTTTTATTTAAAACTAAATCTTGCTTGGGGCGGAGATTGGGGTGGTGCAATGGGTGTTGATGAATCATTTTTACCTGCCGAATATCAAATAGATTATGTACGTGTTTTTCAAAAAAAATAGACTATGAATATAAAATATTATCTGTTAATTATACTTTTTGCTTTTATCTACTCTTGTTCATCAAATAATGAATCTCTTAAAAATGATGAAAACTGGATTAAAGCAGAAAAATTATTAAGGCAAATGACCTTAGAAGAAAAAATTGGTCAGATGCATCAAGTTAGTCCGCCGGCTAATTTATATGAAATTGCTGATTTAGTTAGAAATGGACAAATAGGTTCTGTTTTAAATGTAGTTGGAGCTGAAAATGTAAATTTCTTACAAAAAATTGCAGTTGAAGAGTCGAGATTGAAAATCCCATTAATTGTTGGTAGAGACGTGATCCATGGATTTAATACAATTTTTCCAATTCCATTGGGTCAAGCGGCATCTTTCAATCCCGAACTTGTTGAAAAAGCAGCAAGAGTTTCAGCTGTTGAAGCTGCATCTGAAGGGGTAAGGTGGACTTTTACACCAATGATAGATATTGGCAGAGACCCACGTTGGGGAAGAATTGCAGAAAGTTTGGGTGAAGACCCTTATGTAACTTCAATCTTAGGTGTATCAATTGTAAATGGCTTTCAAGGCGATAGTTTAAGTAATCCAACATCATTGGCTTCATGTCCAAAACATTTTGTGGGCTACGGTGCCGCAGAAGCAGGGAAAGATTACAACTCTACTTTTATACCTGAAAGGACTTTAAGAAATGTATATCTCCCACCATTCAAAGCCGCAGTTGAAGCTGGTGCTGCCACTTTTATGACATCTTTTAATGATAATGACGGAATACCCGCATCAGGAAATAAATTCATTCTTGATAATGTATTAAGAGAAGAGTGGGGATTTAATGGTTTTGTTGTGTCAGACTGGGCATCTGTTCACGAAATGATAAACCACGGTTTTGCTAAAGATACAAAGGAAGCAGCTGAAAAAGCAATTAATGCAGGTGTTGATATGGAAATGGTGAGTGGAACATACACAACTCACGTAAAGGAACTACTAAATGAGAAAAAAATCTCTATGAAATCAATTGATGATGCAGTAAAAAGAATTTTATATATAAAATATAAACTTGGTCTTTTTGAGAATTATCTAATTGATGAAAGTAGCGACTCCTCTCCTATTTATAGCGATGAACATTTAGAAATTGCAAAAGAGGCTGCAATCCAATCGGCAATACTTTTAAAAAATGAAAGCAACACTCTGCCAATAAACAAAAATGTTAAAACCATTGCTGTTATTGGTCCCATGGCTGATGCACCTCATGACCAATTAGGAACATGGGTTTTTGATGGTGATAAAAATTACACACAAACACCTTTGCAAACTTTATTAAAAGATTATAGCAACAACTATAATATCCTCTATGCTGAAGGACTTAAATACAGTAGAGATAAAAATATCAACAGTATAAATAGAGCTGTCGAAGTTGCTAAAAAGGCAGATATCATTCTTGCTTTTGTAGGTGAAGAGTCAATACTATCGGGTGAGGCACACTCTTTGGCAAATTTAGACTTGCAAGGTGCTCAAAAACAATTAATAGAAATGCTATCGAAAACAGGTAAACCATTGGTCACTATCGTTATGGCAGGAAGACCATTAACAATTGGTGATGAAGTTAACTTATCTGATGCTGTTCTATATAATTTTCATCCGGGGACAATGGGAGGACCGGCAATTGCAGATCTATTATTTGGAAAAGCAATCCCAAGTGGAAAACTTCCAATTACATTCCCAAAATCTGTTGGTCAAATTCCAATTTATTATGCTCATAACAATACGGGAAGACCATTTTTGGGTGATGAAACATTTATTGACGATATACCTTTGGAAGCTGGACAAACCTCATTGGGGAATACCTCTTTCCATCTTGACATTGGGAATGAACCACTATTTCCATTTGGATATGGATTATCATACACAAACTTTGAATATTCTAATTTAAAAATATCATCTACTAAACTAAAACCATCTGAAACAATGCGCATATCAATAGATGTGGAAAACATTGGAGATTATGATGCAGATGAAATAGTTCAACTATATGTTCAAGACTGTTTTGGTTCTGTTACGAGGCCCGTAAAAGAACTGAAAGGTTTTAAACGTGTTCACATTAAAACAGGTGAGAAAAAAACTGTTGAATTTTCACTGCCAATCTCTGATTTAGCTTTCTACAATATTGATATGCAATTTGTTGTAGAACCCGGACTATTTAATTTATGGGTAGGGTCAAACAGCCAAGATGGTATCAAAACTTCATTTGAAGTAGAGTAATATTTCTGTTTGATTAAATAAATTTCTAAAACTAAAAAGTGTCTAACAATTAAATTTGTTAGACACTTTTTCAAAATAATACCATCAATCTCCTTAGGCAATAGACATTACTTTTAACTAGATTCCACATTATCCTTTCTATATTGCGTAGGAGTTACGCCAAATGCATCTTTGAAATATCTATTATAATATTTTGCACTACCCATACCAACCATATCTATTATTTCAGAAACATTATATTGTGTTTTTATAAGCAACTGTGCAGAACGCTTTAATCTTATCGATCTTATAAACTCGGTTGGCGAAAGTCCTAAAATAGATTGTAGTTTTCGATATAACTGTGAACGACTCAAACCAACATCATTACTAAGTTCATCAACAGAATATTCACTATTATCAATATTATTCTCAACAAATTCCAACACTCGTTTAACTAACTCCTCATCCAATGAACTCGAAGTGACACTACTCGGTGAAACTTCTATATTCTTTTGAAAGTGTTCCTTTAATTTTTCCTGTTGTTCGAGTAATGTTTTTATTCGTACTAAAAGTACATCCAAACTAAAAGGCTTTGAAATAAAAGAATCTATTCCTGCCTCATAACCATCAATTTTTGCCTCATCACTTTTTTTAGCTGTTAACAGAATAAAAGGAATATGGGAAGTATTAATATTGCTTTTTAAAGATTTACACAGTTGAGCGCCATCTTTAAGCGGCATCATAAAGTCTGAAATAATTAAATTTGGATCAACCTCAATTGCCAACCTCTCTCCTACCTCACCATTTGGAGCATCATAAACTTTATAATGTTTACCCAATTCTTCAACTAAAAATTTTCTTAGTTTATCATTATCCTCAACTACAATGATTTTTTTCAATTTATCATCAACCTCATCTAAATCAGCTTTTTCATCTAGCTCCATATAATCTTCAGATGACTCCTCTGTAGATAAGTCGGTGGGAATAAAAACAGTAAAAGTAGTTCCAACATCCAGTTTACTTTCAACTTCAATCTTACCTTTATGTAGTTCGACATACTCCTTTACAATATGTAATCCAATTCCACTACCGATATTATCTACTTTTTCTGTCTGATAATATCTATCAAAAATATGTTCTATATCATTAGATGAAATACCAATACCATTATCTGATACTGATATTTTAAAAAATGATTTGTCAGAAAGTTTTACTTTTTCAAGTGTTAAAACCACAATACCACCTTTGGGTGAAAATTTCAGAGCATTAGACAACAGATTATTTAGAACTTTTTGCATCTTATTATAATCATAAAATGCAACTATCTCTTCATCAGGCTTTTCAAATATAAAATCTATATTTTTATTAGTCATAGAATCTCTAAATTGGAGATATAGACTTTCTACAAATTGAGTCAAGTTCTCTCTGTTTAAATTTAATTTTTCATGACCCATTTCTAATTTTCTAAAATCTAATATCTGATTTACCAAATTAAGTAAATCATTGGCACTATCATATATTGAAGTTAATCTCACCTTTAAAAAGGAGTCTGCATAATTTTTAATTAAATTATCTAACGGAGTTATTATAAGTGTTAGCGGTGTTCTCAATTCATGACTTATATTGGTAAAAAACCTCATTTTCAACTTCTCAAGCTCCTCTTTTTGAGTTCTCTCATTCTTCTCTTTTTCTAGTAAAATTCTTTTTTGATTTTTATTGTTCAAATATTTAAATAAAAGTAGAATAAAAGCTATAAACACTAATAAATAAAGAGCTTTAGCATAATTAGTTGCCCATATAGGAGGTTTAATAACTATCTCTAACTTAGCTTCTCTTTTGCTCCAAACTTTATCACTATTTGCAGTTTGAACAACTAAATTATATCGACCATGAGGTAACCCTGTATAAACCGCTTTTCCAAGACCATCAGAGATTAACTCAATCCAGCTTTGGTCAAAATTTTCTAATTTATATCTATAATATGTCTGTTTAGGATTAATATAATTAAGACCAGCAAATTCAATGGTTATAAAGTTTTGATTATGCTTTAAATTTATGCTTTTGCAGTTATTAATCGGTTTCTCAAGAATTACTAAACCATCATACTTCTCTCCTACTTTAACAGGTAAATTGAATAAACTAAATGAAGTGAAAAAAGGTTGATGGTTATTCTCTTCATAAGATAATTTTTCTGAATTAAAGAAGTTAAAACCATGAACACCACCAAAATAGATAGTTCCATCAGAAGATTTTAAAAATGCTCTATCATAAAATTTACCACTTTGCAAACCATCGATTGTACTATAATTTACGATTGAAAATTTATAGCTATCATTTTCAAATATTAACCCAATTTTAGATATTCCATTTGCTGTGGACGCCCATATATTGCCTTTATTATCCTCAACAATTGCAGATATTGTATTATTTGTCAATCCATCATCAATGGTTAATGTGTATCTTTTTTTATTAGCATAATCCCACATTACAATACCATATTCGGTAGAGTACCACTCTCTGTTTTTACTATCTTTAAAAATTGAATAATATTTAGTATTTAGATGTTTAAATCTTTCATTATCAGGAAAATCAACTTCAGGAATCCATAAACTGTCACTCTTTTCATCATAAAAGAAAACACCATTTTCACTTGTGACGGCAAAAACTGAATCATTTTGTGGATAGAACTCAAAAGAGACAATATATTTTTCTATTTGAGGATAATCTTCATGTAACATCGAAATTTTCCCATTTTCTGGATTAAATTTTCCAATTCCACCATGAACGCTTATCCAAAAATCACCATTATTATTTTCAAAAATAGATCGTACAACTTCACGACCTGTTACTTCAACTATTTCATCTTTGTAATGCTTTATTTTGTTATTATCCACACAAAACAGACCATTAAAAAAAGTAGATACCCAAAGTCTATTTTGACTATCCTTATAAAGAGAAAGAACTAATCCATCTATCTCTTTATAAATTCTCTTAACACTATTATTAACTGGATTATACCTATAAAGCCCATTTGATGCACCTATTAAAATAGTATTATCATCATCTTCCAAAAAACAACGAATTATTTCATTGGTAATGCGCACATTGGTCTCTTCAACATGTTTCAATTTGAACTTATGCATATTAGGATGATAATAGCATAAACCTTGAAAAAGAGTTCCAATCCAAACGCCATCATCTTCATCAATAAAGATTGAAAAAATATCATTTTCTAATGTTCCTCCAGTTGTAAGTTCCATCCCTTTTAATTCAGAAATATTTTTACCTCTATCAGTAAAATATCGAAGACCAGAACGAGCTGTTCCTGCCCAAACATTACCGTTAGAGTCAACATCCATAGAGGTAAAAAAATCAGAACTATCTTTTAAACTATATATTTTATTCCACTTTTTTTCTACTTGTTCATAATACCATATAGTATCATAATATATCACCCACAAGTTTCCTAAATTGTCAGGAATCATATAAAAGCGATAATCGTAAGAGTCAAAACTATCCATATTAAAATGGTAATCTTGATGAATAAATTCTTGAGAACTGTAATCCCAACAACGAATTACTCCATCAGAATATACTATCCAGTATAGATTTTTATACTGTACTATTTCAAATGGACGGTATTCAAAATTGTCATCTACAGTTATAAGTTCCTCACTTTTTATATCATAGAGTAAAAGTTTTTCATCATCTGTCAACAACAAAAAATTCTTGAAATTATCAATAAAAAGATTTAATAGATTACCCTCTATTTTCCATTTTTCAATATAACTGTCAATATTATACTCATACTTGTTACTATTTAAATTAAACAGGAAAAGCTCATTAATTCCTTTTAACCAAATATTTCCATCTGCATCATGAAACTCTTTTGGTTCATAATTATAATCCCATTTATAAACTCTCTTTTTGTCATGATAAAAATTTTCAAATGTAGCACTGTTATATAAGTTTAATGAAGAAGTTCCTGCGACAGCAATTCTTCCATCTGTAGTTGTGGTAATTCCGCGTATCTGATTATCTGAAAGTCCATCAACAATATCTATATGGCGAAAAACAAAAATGTTTTCACTTTTCGAGATGAAAAAATGAGAAAAAAGAAAAACTGCAAAAAATATAAATCGCATCGTTACTGTTTTTAGAGATTAAGAACAGATAAATTCCATAGATTAAATATATACAAAAATCATATCTAAAAGTACTATACATGTGATAATTATAGTATTTGCAACATTTGACCATAACTTTTGCAACAAATGAGGGTAACACATTATATTAAAATTTGTGAATTTTGTAATATAGATATTAATGGAGCAATGATTTTTTGAATTTCACGAAAAACAGAATAAAATGAAAAACTTATTTACCTACTTATTAATCAACCTAATTTTTATTTCTTCAATAGCTGCACAAGGATTTATTCATCCTGGAGCATTACATACTGAAGATGATTTTGTAAGAATTCGTCAACAGATAGAAGATGGACACCCAGAAGTGTTAGCAGGTTGGGAAAACCTAAAAAATAATGAATGGTCACAAGCAAACGTAGGCACATGGCCAACTGAAATCATTAAACGAGGTATTGCAGGTGATGAAAATTATATGAATGCTGCAAGAGGTGGTGCGGCAGCATATCAAAATGCACTGCGTTGGAAAATAAGTGGCGATGTGGTACATGCCAACAGAGCTGTGGAGATTTTAAATGCTTGGGCAACAGTATGTAAAGGAGTTGGCGGAAATACAAACCTTTCATTAGCCAGTGGACTTTATGGATACGCATTTGCAAATGCCGCAGAGTTAATGCGCGATTATGAAGGATGGGCAGAAGAAGATTTTAAAAAATTCCAACAATTTATGCTTGATGTTTTCTATCCTGCATCTATGGATTTTCTTAAAAGAAGGCATGACACACTTTCGCAAGGTAGGCCAGGACATTATTGGGCAAACTGGGGATTATGTAACGCTCTATGTATAATAAGTATCGGAATTTTATGCGATGATGTATATATCTACAACGAAGGAATGTCTTACTATAAATATGACAAAATAGGTACTTTTCAGGAAACCAAAACTGCGCCAATAATCAATGATGGATTTACTGAGTTTTTAGGAAATATGATACCTGTTATACACCCTGATGAAAGAGGGCCTTATGTATATATAGGACAAACTCAAGAGTCTGGACGAGACCAAGGCCACGCAACAATGTTGTTAGGATTAGCTGTAGACATTGCACAAACTGGTTGGAACCAAGGGGATGATTTATTTGCACACATGGATAACAGATTAGCAGCAGGAATAGAATACACTGCAGCATATAACACTGGAGTTGACGATTTGCCTTGGACAGAATATTGGTATCATGATGTTAGAACTGCAGTCCATAACTCTTGGAAACAAGGTGGACCAAACGATGGTGCTCGTGGGCAAATTAGACCATATTGGGATAGAATTATTGGACACTATGAAGGTATAAAAGGTGTTGATATGCCTTTCTCACAAGAAGCAAGAGCAAAAATTGGTGCAGACTGGGGAAGTGGTGGTGGAACAAGTGGTGGCTATGACCATTTAGGTTTAACAACATTAACTTGTACAAGGCCAAAAGTTACAGCACAGCAAGCACCAACATCACTGAAAACAGAGATTATATACAAAGGAAAAACATATAAACAAGGTGAATTAAACAATGTTACAAAAGGAGAAACTTTAGAGTTAATCCCAATATTACCTGATGGTGAATCAGATACAGGTAACTGGCTTTGGGATGATGGTACAACAACAAAAAATATAGAAATAGAAGCAAACACCAGTAAACTATATAGAGTTAAATATACAAATTCCAACGGAGTAGAAGGAGTTCAACTATTCAGTATTCACGTTGATGGTGAAGGTGCAGAAGATAAACTTACACCAGTTATCAATTCATTTGGCGATGTAACTTATGAAACATCAAGAATTGTAAAACAAGACTCTGAAGTTAGACTAGAAGTTTGGTCTAAATTAGGATATGCAAAATATCAATGGGAGAATGGGTCAACAGATCGTTTTACAACTATAAATGTTGAAAAAGATGATGTTGAAATTTCAGTAGTTGTAAAAACTGAGGCAGGAGTTGCTGAAACTGTTACATTTACTATAATGCCAGAACCTTTAAGTGCTTCATACATAGTTGAAAATAGTGACGAAAAAAATGGAACAATTATTCCTATAGTTTCTGGACAAAATATCACTCTTAATCCCAAACTCAAAAATGGAGTAGAAGGTGGTGATTGGCTATGGGACAACGGAGATACAACTTCACAACTTAGCCTCAATAATGTTAAAGAAGAAGATGAAATATCTGTAAAATATTCAATAGATGGCAGTGAGTATGAAATTACCTACTTTATCAAAATCCTCCCATTTGAAGAGGCTTGGGCATATTGGCCTATGGATGAAACAGGATATGATATTGAAGACCAATGGAGTGGTTGGGATGGAAGATTAAACACAGGGCAAAAAGTTAATGCTATTTTAGGTAGAGGAATAAATCTTACAGGAACTCAAAATTCATATATGTCTGTTCCAAACAATATTTTATCAGATTTAGAGGATTTTACAATTGCAATATGGGTAAATCCGAGTGAATTAAAAGGGTGGAGCAGAATTTGGGATTTTGGAAGAGGTACGGAATATAACATGTTTATAACAGCAAGTGCAGGTGAAGATAATGGCTTTTTAAGATTTAGTATAAAAGCAGGAAATGTAAATCAAGACGTAACAACAACCACAAGATTAAAAGTTAACGAATGGAATCATGTGGCAGTAACTAAATCTGGTAATCGCGTTGTAGTCTATGTAGATGGGAAACTCAGTGGATCTGGTTCAAATATCACTCTTAAACCAAGCGATTTAGGACCTACAAATCAAAACTATATTGGAAAATCACAGTACACCGCTGACCCAAACTTAAAAGCTATAGTTGACGACATGAGAATATATAGAACCGCTTTAAGTATGCCCGATATAAATGAAATTATTGATTTAGTTAGACCTAGTGCTCCACAAGATCTGGAAATATCTCTTAGAAATAATAATATTAGATTAGAATGGAATAGAGTAGAAAATGCAACAGCTTATACTGTTATGAGATCTGAAAGCCCAGAGTCGGGTTTTAAAACAGCAAGAACTGGAATAATAACAACATCATTTACTGATAGAGATAACACTTTAAGTTTAGATAATAAATATTACTATCAAGTGGTATCAGAAAACAGCGGATTCACTGGAGAAGCATCAGAAACAGTAGCATATATTCCAACAAATATTAAAATCAATAATGGAATAAGTGATTACAAAATT
>CAZHHH010000004.1:27813-29383 GCA_964532085.1 uncultured Marinilabiliaceae bacterium | reverse complement strand
AGCATATATTCCAACAAATATTAAAATCAATAATGGAATAAGTGATTACAAAATTTCACCTAATCCTTTTACAAATCACATTTTTCTAGAAATTGAAGACCTAAGTAATCAACAAAAAGGATATACAGTTAAAATATTCAACCTTACGGGCAAAATGATATTAAATGAAATATATTTTAATAATCAAGAAAAAATTGATTTGTCAAACTTACAAAAAGGATTTTACACTATTCAAATCACTGATAATCTGAACAATAAAGCAATCAAAACTGAAAAACTATTAAAAATGTAATATATCTAAAAGCTGAATTTTAATTAAATTTTCTCATAGTTTTTTAAGGCTAAACGCTTATTAACTAAACGATAGAAGAGTTTTATAATTTCTTCTATCGTTTCAAAAATAATCTCTTTATTTAATATTCATAAGTTCTTATAAGATGAAAAACATTATTTCTTACTATATAATTTTATTAATATCTCTGAATTTATTTAATCCCACTCTTTCACTTGCAAATAACAGTTTAATAGTTTATCCAGCTCCAAAAGGTGCTCTACTTAATAGCGATTTCACTGTAAAAGTTAGAGAACCAGGAAAAAAATGGCAAACAATACCAAGTCACTTAATAAAAGTTGACGAAGTAAGAGGAGCAAGACATCATGTTGAAGAAGCATCCATGGCTTTTTTCGAATTTGAGGGTGAAGTTGAAGTCTCCGTAACATATAACAAAGGTACAATCAAAACTGCAAAAGTAAGACCTCTTTCATACGAAATTGAACCTAAAGTAAAAGGCAAAACTTTAACTTTTAAGTTAAATCAACCACGAAATCTTTCAGTGGAGGTCAACGATGATATATTCCACAATTTGCATCTATTTGCAAATCCTATTCTAAAAGAGATACCTGACAAAGATGATCCAGATGTTATATATTTTGGACCAGGAATACATCAATTCAAAAACAATAAATTTGATGTGCCGTCAAACAAAACAATATATGTTGACGGAGGTGCTATTTTAAGAGGACAGCTATCAATCAGTAATGCTGAAAACATTAAAATTATAGGTAGTGGAATGATTGAGCATACAGTAAAAATGGGTGTCCATATTGCAAATTCTAAAAATATTGTAGTTGATGGAATTTTCACAACTCAATGTGCTACAGGTGGCTCTGACAATGTATATATCAACAATGTAAAAAGTATCAGCTATTATGGTTGGGGTGACGGACTGAATGTTTTTGCTAGTAATAATGTTACTTACAACAGAGTTTTTTGTAGAAACTCTGATGACTGCACAACTGTTTATGCAACTCGAAAAGGCTTTAATGGAGGATGTAAAAATATCCTAATGGAAAATTCTACTCTATGGGCTGATGTTGCTCACCCTATTTTTATCGGTATTCACGGAAATGCAAACAATTTCGATATTATAGAAAATGTAACATATAGAAATATCGATATTCTTGACCACAAAGAGCCGCAATTGGACTATCAAGGATGTCTTGCAATTAATGCAGGTGATAATAACATAATCCGTGATATTCACTTTGAAGATATCAGAATTGAGGACTT
>CAZHHH010000004.1:13102-27713 GCA_964532085.1 uncultured Marinilabiliaceae bacterium | reverse complement strand
GTGATAATAACATAATCCGTGATATTCACTTTGAAGATATCAGAATTGAGGACTTTCGCCAAGGACAACTGTTCAATATCAGAATTTTCTATAATGAAAAATATTGTGCAGCCCCAGGTATGGGAATTGAAAACATCTATTTTAAAAATATAGAATACAACGGCAAAAACGCAGAATTATCAATTATATCAGGATATAACAGCGACAGAAAAGTAAAGAATATCACTTTTGAAAATCTCAAAATCAATGGACAAGTAATTTCAGATGATATGGCAGGTAAGCCAGCTTGGTATAAAACTGGTGATATGGGAAGAATTTTTATTGGGGAACATGTGGAAAATGTTGAATTTATAAATACAACTAAATGAAAAAAGTTTATTTCATAAAATTTCTACTTTTACTAATAGTTGGTAATCTGTTTTCACAAAATGAAATACCATTACCAAAACAGCTACCTATTGAACACCCAAGATTTACAAATAGATATAGCAATCACGAAAAGTTAAAGGCTGACCTAACTCGTCATTTAGAATTTTATATAGAAAAAACTGAGAAAGAACCAGATTGGCTACTTTCAAGATTGATGATGTATTGGAAAAGCAAAGCCACCAATGTCTATATAAATGGCGGTGTCTATTCACATGAAGATGGTGAAGCACCTGTTCCAACAGTGAGATTTGGTAGTACTCGCGGAGTTAGCTCAAATATAAAACGTCCTAAAATTGAAGATTTAATTCCATACATGGATGACACAAAAGGGGTGTTTTTCCATAATAATGCTAAAGATGGAAATCCACTAGAATGGGCTGAGCAGAAAAGTGTTAATGGTAGCCACATCGAGAGTATTAATGAACAGATAATGAGAATTGCAAAAGATGCCGCAGTTCTATATTGGTTAACCAATGATGAGAAATATGCAAAACTTGCTTTTGGCGTTCTTGATACCTATTTAATGGGGGCATATTACCGAAATAAACCAATTGATATTGGTAATGGACATGCACAAACATTGGTTGGACTCTCTACATTTGAAGTTATTCAAGAGCGAATTTTAAATGAATTGGCATACACTTATGACTTTCTATATCCTTATTTAGAGAAAAATCATCCTGAAAAGATTGAATATTATACAACTGCATTAAAAAAATGGATTGATATCTCTTTAAGCAATGGAGTGCCTCACAATAATTGGAATTTACACAAATCGAGATTCATTCTTAATGTAGCAATGGTGCTTGAAGATAATAGTGCATACAGCGATAACAAGGGGCGTGAATATTATATAGATTACATTTTAAACAGAACCACAGCAAGACAATGGTCATTAGATAAATTCATCAGTTACGGATATGATTTCGATACTGGGATATGGAATGAGTGCCCTGGATATGCTCAAAATGTAACTAAAGATTTAATCAGTTTCTTTAGAGAATATAATAACACATTTAATCAAAACTTATTGGAATATTTTCCAGTTTTAGAAAAAGCAACTCAAGTTATTCCACAATATCTATTTCCAAATCAGCAAATTACAGCTTTTGGAGATACTTATTATGGAAATATAAATAGTGCTATTTTTAAAGATGTTGCTCATCTATGGAACGAAAGTGGAGATAAAACAAAAGCTAACTTCTATAACACACTACATCAACTATTTGAATCTAACAATGAGGAAAATACGACCTTAAAAAAAGAAGATTTTATAACTCAAACATTCTATGCCCCAAATGTTAGCTGGTTTGTTCAGCGCAACAAATATAACGACAAACAAAACGGTCTAATGATTTCTAAATATGGTTCTTATGGAAATCATGCTCACTCAAATGGTGTTTCAATTGAGCTATATGGTAAAGGTCACATTCTTGGTGCAGAATCGGGAATTGGCTCCTCATATTTTGAAAAACCATATCTTGAATACTATTCACAATTTCCTGCCCACAATACTGCTATGGTAGATGGAATTTCAAAATATCCGGAAATGCTTAGCAATCATCCTTTTGACTTATTGAATTGCTATCCCGAACCAGGAAAAAAAGATGGATATTATAAAGATATAACTTTTTCTGAAGTCTATTTTTTAGAGCCAGAAAGTAGAAGTGACCAAAATAGACTTACAAGCATTGTTAGTACAGGAGAAACTACAGGATATTATGTTGATATATTCCGCTCTAAAAAACAGCGTGGAGATGAAAAATTCCATGACTATTTTTATCACAATTTAGGTCAAGAACTATTTATACAAAACATTGATGGCGAAAATCTTGAACTTACAGAAAGTGATGAAATGGGTTTTGCAGGCGGGCATCTATTTGCATTGGACTATATGTGGGATAAGAAGTCTATCAAAACCAATGAAAATTATAAAGCTATATGGAAAATGAGCTATCCAGATGGAAATCACATCTACATGAACTTATGGATGAAAGGATATGAGGGACGAGAAGTGTTTTCGATAAAATCACCACCTTGTAAAGCATTTAGAAACAATAATGATTTTCCTTATGAAGTAAATAATTCTCCTTATCTAACAATCGCTGCACGACAGCATGGTGAAGCTTGGAATAAACCATTTGTCTCAATTTTTGAACCAACAACCGAAACGGAGGGAAGCTCAATCAAATCTGTTAAATATTTTTCTCCTGATAATAAATCGGAAGTATCATCTGATTTTGTAGGTATCATTGTAGAAAGCACATTCGGCAGAATAGACTACATTTTCTCATCAATTGAAGATGAAACTATATCTTATAAAGATATGAAAACAGATGCTACCTATGCAGTAATTAGCGAACAAGGAGAGGATTTTACTCTATTTATGGGAAATGGTTTTTCAATTTCAAAAGATAAAATAAAAATTGAAACTGATACTAAAGCCAATGTTATTCTTGAATATAAAAACGGCAAATATTATCTGACAACTGATAAACCTATAACAATCACAACTTCTAAAAGAAAAAAACAAAAATTTAATACAACTGACACAAAAGAAATATCAATCTTCTGAGTGTAATAACACTAATTGATACAAAATGAAAAACAAACCAATAATACAACTTTTACCCATCCTGTTAGGATTTTTTGTAATGGGCTTTTGTGACATTGTGGGCTTCTCATCAAGCTATGCACAAGAAGCATTTGGATGGTCAAACACAATGACTGGCTTTATTCCATCGATGGTATTTATATGGTTTCTATTTTTAGGAATACCTGTTGGAATTAAAATGAATAAATGGGGAAGAAAAAATACAGTTTTAATCAGCATGGCAATAACCATCTTGGGTATGGTATTGCTGACTACTATTACATTGAAGCATTAACTAGATATAAGAACTTAATAGCAAATAACTAAAAGAACAAATGAGACTACCTATTTTAAATAGATAGTCTCATCTTTTATACCCTTGTCTTCCCGCACATATTTAGCTCACTAAAACTAAGTGAATGCAAATCATCTATATACTAAGACAACCATCTATTTCTGAGTGTACCAATACAGAACTCAAGAAATAGTATAACTATGTATTTTTTTAGGACGGTTCAAAATACTACTATTAGTACAACCCTCTACGCGTGTCTCACCTATGGCGAGGAGGTTGATATTAAGAGATTACTAACCCCATAATGAATTATGGGGTTAATAACATATAACACCATACGGTGTTGATGTACATAACGTATTTTTGTATAGTTCAATTTTACGTATTGAAAATCACCCCCTCGCCATAGGCGAGACGCAGCGAATGGGGTAAAATATGGATAACCCCGTAATTCATTGCGGGGTATATATCCCAATGCAAATCAACCCCAAAGCGGGTTGAATATGACAAATATCAAAATGTTCTTTTATTTCTGGGTGTCCCAATGCGGAACTCAAGAAATACTTTAGATTTATATCTATTCAAATATTTTTTTCATACAGTACTTTTAAAAAACAACTTTATAATTTCCACCCTTAACCGTTGAAAATGAAATTTTATCATCGTTTAGTACATTATAAGGAATTGATTTATTGTTTTCTAGCAATTTTATTTTACTAATATTTTTATAACTAACAACACAATCTTTCCCAGAATTTGATTTTACATTCAAAATTTCAATTTTAGAATCTTTCCACTGCATATCAATTTCAAAATTTCCTCTTGCTTTAATTCCTTTAACAGAACCACTATTCCAAGCCTCAGGAAGTGAAGGTAACAACTCAATTATTCCACTTTGACTTTGTATCAACATTTCTGCAACGCCTGCAGTTGCACCAAAATTACCATCTATCTGAAACGGTGGATGTGTATCAAAAAGATTATTAAGAGTTGACTCTTTCAACAATTCTTGTAATAACTTATGCGCACGATTTCCATCTCTCAAACGAGCCCAGAAGTTTATTTTCCATGCTTTACTCCAACCTGTTCCACCATCTCCACGGGTTTCTAATGTTTTTTTCATCGCTTCAACATACCTGTTTTCCTCATCACTGCGCCCTGCGACAATCTGTGAGCCTGGATGCAACCAATGTAAATGATTAACATGACGATGATGATTATCACCAGTTATATCAATAGTTATCTCATCTCGCCACTCCATAAATTGTCCGCCTAAACCAATTTGTGGACCCAGTAATCGACTTTTTGCACTTTTTATCTCTTCAATTTCAGAAGAATTTATATTTAAAATATTACTTGCTTCTATCACAAAGTCAAATAGTTCAGTAATAATTGCTTGGTCTGCCGAAGTACCAATTGTATAATTTCCATGTTCAGGAGAAAAAGATGGATTAGTTACTAATTTACCATCTCGCTCATCTTCCCATAAATTATCAACCCAAAAAAGTGCTGCATCAAGGATAATTTGATAGTTATCTTCTAGAAATTTAATATCATTTGTAAATTGAAAATGCTCCCAAATATGATGTGAACACCACGCAGCAGCTGTTGGAAAATAAAATGCTGTATACCAATTTGCTGGTGCACTATTCCCCCAAATATTGTTTTCATGATTTATTGTCCATCCTCTAACATCACTGCCATCTTGTTTACAATAATATTGCTTTGCTGTTATTGCCCCCCGTGGTGCCAAACTCTTGATATACTCAATCATTGGAAGATGACAACTACTCAAATTTGTTTGCTCAGCTAACCAATAATTCATCTGTATATTAATATTTGTATGATAATCAGAGTTCCACGGATTATACAACCCCTGAGCCCAAATACCTTGTAAGTTTGCTGGCATTGTTCCTTCACGAGATGATGAAATTAACAGATAACGACCATATTGAAAATATAAAAGTTCTAAATATCTATTCTCAAAATCGAAGTTTTTACTATCTCTATAATCTGAAAGCAACTGATTTGTAGGTTTTTCAACAACACTATCAATATCATAAAAAGATAATTTCATATTATCATAAAGAGATTTATAATCAGCAATATGTTCCAATAATAAATTTTGATATGTAAATAAAGATGCTTCTTTCAAATTTGATTTAACTGTGTTTAAAGGATTTACATCAGAAAAATAGTTAAAACTATCATCCATACACATTTGGTAATTTGTTGAAGCCGACATCAATATTACAACCTCATCTGCATTTTCAACAATAATATTTACACCATCAGTTTTGATTTCACCACCACTATTCAACACTTTTATCTGTTGAGCAAGTTGCAATCCATTTTCAGTATGATCAGATGGAACACCCTGCATAGTGATTATATTATTTTCAGCATAAATATTCACATTAGGTTGAGCTGTCTTCAATTTTATTACTCTAGAAATAGCTTCTTTTTTATCTGAAGAATATTTAATAACCATCACATTTTTAGGGTGATTCATAAAATATTCGCGACTAAAGTTAATATTCCCTTTTTTGTATGTAACAGTTGATACTGCATTATCAATATCAAGTGTACGCTTGTAAAATTCTATACTATCTTGAGTAGAAAAAAGCTCCTCAATAAATATTTCGCTCAATGTTTGATAAGAACCAAAATCATCAGTAACTCCCATAGTTCCGTGAATAGCTTCTCTTAACTCCTTATTTTCAGATGAATAATTATCTGTTATTAAATTTCCATCTTCATCAATAAAAGCAGAATTATTTTGAGAAAAATCACTCATTTTATCTTGTAACAATCGTCTTGCAGTTTGCAAAGAGTTACGATTTTCATCAGCTGTTCTATCAGGATGATGACCGCCATTATAGTCAGGATTTTTTCCTGGACCACCAGACCATACAGTATGTTCGTTGATTTGGATTTTATCAACCTCAACGCCACCGAAAATCATACTTCCCATAAAACCATTACCAAGTGGCAGAGCTTCATTTTCCCAAGAAAAAGCAGGTTCGTTATATGTTAAAACTAACTTTGGTTGATGAACTTCAACAACAGTTTTATTAATACAAGAAACAAAAAGGGATGCTATAAGTAATAACATCACTTTATACACAAATATTTTTTTCATAGTAGATAGTAAAATTATAAATAATCATTTTTAATATTTATTCGTATCTCTATAAAAATACATTTATTACTTTAAAAAAATAAATTCAATCAATATTATTATAAAGAACTGAATGAAAGAAAGAAAATATTATTCGATTTTATCAATCTCATAAATATTATACCCTTATGAAATATTATGTTACAAATTGAATCAAACGCCGTAGGCGTTAAACCTTTGTAGATTTCGTATATATAATAAATGAAAAATATTCTTCAATATAGAATAATAAATTTTCAAATAACAAATTGGCATTTAACTACAAAGAGATATTTAAAATATATCTTTACCTGATACTACTACTTCTTTCCAATTAATTATTATATTTTTGAGAAGTACAATACATATATACTATTTAAAAATGAAAAATATACTTTTTGATTTAGGTGGAGTAGTAATTGATATAGATATTAATAAAACATTAAATAAATTATCTCAATTACTTGATAATAAAGTTGATGACTACAAAGAATTAATGAATAATCCGGTGTTTAAAAAATATGAAATCGGAGAAATATCATCAGATGAGTTTTTAACAGAATTACATAAACTATCTGATTTAAAAGCTAGTAAAGAAGATTTTGCAGATGCATGGAACTCTATGATAATAAAAGTTCCTACTAATAGAATAAAATTGATAGAAGAAATAAGAAAAAATAAAAAATTATATGTGCTAAGTAATACCAATGAACTTCATGTAAATCACTTCAATAAAATGATTCCTGGATATGATAATTTAGATAAATTATTTGAGAAAGTTTACTATTCACATGAAATAGGATACAGAAAACCTAAAAAGGAGTCGTTTGAATATATTATAAATGATTCTAAAATTATACCCAATGAAACTCTCTTTTTAGACGATAATGAAGACAACATAATTACCGCTAAAAATATGGGATTCAAAACATATCAAATAAAAGATGATGAAGATTTAGCAAATCTCCACCTTCTTTTTATTTAAATATTACAAAATTTTAGTTTTTAACTAAAATCCATACATCTTCTTTACCATCCTGATATCTATCAGATCTATATTGGTCAATAGCCTTATTCCAGCTACTAAACCCCATATATGAGACTTTGTAAAATTGACCATTTGGTCCTTCTGGACGCTCAATTATTTCAGATTGATAACCTTCACTTATCAATTGCTGTTGATAACGTTGAGCATTATCATATTGAACAAAACTACCGCTAATTAGAAAATACTTATGCAAACCTGAATCTGATGAAATAACTTGTGCAGATGTCTCTTCAAAAATAGCTTCTTCTTCAACAACTAAAGAATCAGAATTAATCGTATCACTTTCAATAGAAACGCTATCTTCTTCAAAACTTTCAGGAACTATAATATCCTGAATAAATGGCTCTGATGATTTTGATTTCTTATCCTTACAAGAGGAAAAAATAACTGCAAAAATTGCAAAAAGAACTAAATATCTTTTCATGATAATATCAATTTTAATAATATAAGGTTCAAATTAAAGATAAAAATATCAAACAAATTACAATTCATTAAATAAATTTGCAAGTTTTTACGTTTATTAATTAATATAAATTATAAAAAAGAATTTATATTTTTTTCAAACAGAGAGAAAGTGACTATATTTACATTTTAATTCTAAATTTTATATAAAAATTTATCAATGCGTAAAACACTGTTATTTAGCTTATTATTATTGGTTAACTTTAGTATATTTAGCCAAAATAAATTCCAAGATGGTTTAACAATATCTGAACAATGGGAGTTTATAAAACAAAAATCATCACGATGGGAAAATTATTCTATGATTCAAGATCCTTGGTTAAATAATATAAAATCAAGCGTTTTAGACTCTTTAGATAATAAAAATAAAATTATTGCTGAATTAAATTCAACAATAAATAAAATCAATATCGAAAAGGAGGAATTAACTCAAAAAGCTGAAAATATTAAACAAGAATTAGAAAAAACAAAAACAGAAAAAAATAATTTTGAAATATTAAATATATCAATGAATAAATCTGTTTTTGTATCTATAATTTCATTTACATTTTTAGGATTGTTAATCTTTACTGCATTCTCATTTCTTCTTTTTAAAAGAGAAAATATGAATATGAGCAAATGTAAAAAAGAAAATGAGCAACTTAAACAAGAGTTTGAAGATTATAGACAAGAAACTCGTATAAAACAAGAACAACTTGTAATACAACATCATAAAGAGATACAAAAATTAAAAGGAATGGGATAATAACTATATCCTAATAAAATATTTCAAGGCGAAGCATAATTTTTTATTATAACTTCGCCTTTATTTTTTAAACACATATTAAAATGAATTATCAATTACCTTTATCAGAGATAAAATCAAGACTAGATAGATTTAAAAAAAGAATGGATAATGACTATCCTGAATGGGAAAATGCAGTGATATTTAGTAAAATAAATATCCTTTATTTCACTGGAACAATGCCTGATGGAATGCTTATTATTCAACGAAATGGGAAAGAAACTCTATGGGTTAGAAGAAGTTATGAAAGAGCAAAAGATGATTCACTTTTTCAAGATATAAGACCTATGAACAGCTATAGGGACGCAGCTGCAGAATATCCTAACTTTTCAGGAACAGTACATATTGAAGCGGAGTTTGTGCCACTTGCAATGCTTGAAAGATTCAAAAAATATTTTCCATTTTCAAAATCATATTCGCTAGATTATCAAGTAAGTATGGTAAGGGCAATCAAAAGTGAATGGGAAATGTCACTGATGAAAAAAACTGGAAAAATGCACGAAAAAATTTTAGAAATTGAAGTTCCTAAAATTTTGAGAGAGGGAATTAGCGAAGTAGAACTTTCATCAGAACTATACGCAATTATGCTGAAAGAAGGCCACATGGGAAATGCAAGATTTAATATGTTTGATACAGAATTACCAATTGCTCAATTGGGTTTTGGCGTAAATTCATTATATCCCAGTAGTTTTAATGGTCCAGGAGGACATCTAGGAATGTACGCTTCAATGCCAAGCATTGGAAATCACGATACAAAACTTAAAAAAGGTGATTATGTTTTTGTAGATATGGGTGTGGCAATCAATGGATATCACACAGATAAAACATTAAATTATCAGTTTGGAAATAAAATAAGTGATGAAGCAATATCCATTCATAATCAATGTGTTGATTTACAATATAAAATTGCCGAACAGCTAAAACCAGGCAATATACCAGCAAAAATATATGAGGATATTATCAATGATTTATCTCCAGAATTCTTACAAAATTTTATGGGATTTGGTGATAGACAATCAAAATTCTTAGGTCATGCAATTGGTCTCCACGTTGATGAACTACCAGTTATAGCACGAGGTTTTAATGAGCCACTTGAAGAAAATATGGTATTTGCAATTGAGCCAAAAAAAGGAGTGAAAGGAGTGGGGTTAATGGGAATTGAAAACACTTTTGTAGTAACAAAAGATGGTGGCGTTTCAATTACAGGAAATAGTAGAGGATTGATTGAGGTTTTTTAAAAAACAAATTAAAATATAACGTATAACCCCTAAATTAGCTTCGCTGAACTTCGTTTCCTTAAAGGGGACTTTAGACCTGTTATCAATTCGCAACCCGCTGGTTATTAGCCCCCTTTAGGGGGTTGGGGGTAAAACGTAATAGTATAAAAATATATTTGCATTCTACTAAAAATACAATTATGAGTAGAGCATTAAAAAAATTTTATATCAAATTACGATAATCTCAACCATTATCATCAACATGAATAGTAACAGATATTGAGCAATTTAAAGAAGTTTCTATCCTTTTCTCATATCTGTTTGCTATTTCATGAGCTTTAGTTAAAGTATAATCACCTGGTAAACGAATATGGAAAGATAATTCAGAATGATGACCATATCGATGAATTTTAAAATTGTGTGCTTGTAAATCTAAATCTGAAGAGATATCCCATCCACATTGAATAATATCATCTTTTAATTTATCATCAATCCCTTCACCAATTAACGGACTTATATCATCTTTTAAAATTGAATAGGTGGTGTAGAATATCATAAAAGAGACCATAATACCCATGACACTATCAATCCACCAAAATTTATGACCTAACAAAATACCAACTAATATAACCGCACTACTAATCGCATCAGACCTATGATGCCATCCATCGGCACGCAATGAGTTATAACTATACTTTTTTCCAACTTTAATAGAATAAATTGCCATTATTTCTTTAACAATAACTGAAATTGCAGTTATCCAAATAGCAAAATTAGAATATTCAACAGTTACATGATTTTTTAGCTTTACAATAGATTCAAATAAAAAAGAAAACCCAATCACAGCAAGTAATACACCCACTATTATTGAAGCTATAAGCTCTGCTCTACCATGACCATAAGGATGTGTTTTATCAGCTGGTTGAGATGCAATTTTTAAACCTAATAAAACAGCAAAAGAAGATATAGAATCAGATAAAGTATGCCAAGCATCGGCGGTTAGTGCTACAGATTTAGATAAATATCCTGCTATAAACTTTAATATACCAAGTAAAATATTTAAAAAAATAGATAATATTGTTACAATATATGGTGTTTTATTTGACATTTTAATACAATTAATAATCAATATCAGCTGTTTCAATAGGGAAACCTTCATTTTTCCAACCATTAAATCCACCTGAAACTATATGTAAATTTTTATATTTCTTCTTACGTAATATTTTATAAACAATTTTGCTCCGACTTTCATAATCACAATAGATTATAATGACGCTCTGTTTTGATATATCAGTTATTATTTTTTCTAATTCATCAATTTCACCACCCCAAATTGAATTAGATATACGTTCATTTTTATAATCTTCATATAATCGAACATCAAGCAAATAAATAGGTTCATCACTTTCTAATTTCTCATATAAATCAAAATAAGAAATCATATTTGGCGATGATGAAAATATAGTAAAACAGATAAAAATTATTCTAAACATAAATTAATTTATTCAACAATAAAAAAATCTTCAATAATAGCATCAGATAAAAACCAACCTTCTGTTGTGCATTTCAGATAATCATCTTCAATAATCAGATGTTTTTTTTCTATCCATTTATCAGCTTTTAAATTAAAATTATCATAAAAATTTGAATATTTATCTCTTATGGAAGATATATTTACTCCCTTTGCTGTTCTTAAACCTAACATTATTATTTCATTAAATTCATCAACTTTACTTAAAATTTCAGATTCTATTATTTCATCAAACTTTTTTGCATTATATAGAGATAAATTACCTTTTATCCACTCTCTTTTATTATTATAAAATGAATGGCTACTTGGTCCAAAACCAATATATGGTTCACCTACCCAATAAGATGAATTATGTTTTGATTCATAATTTGGTTTACAAAAATTAGCTAGTTCATAATGTTTAAAACCATATTCAACAAGTGTTTTACTTAACAGTTTAAATTGTAATAAACTCTGTTCATCATCCATCTCTTTTAAAATACCTTTTTTAAGCAATGAATAAAAATTTGTGTTCTCCTCAAAAATTAGATGATATGCTGAAATATGCTGAACATCTAAACTCTTTACAATTGAAAGATTTTTTTCAAATTCATCAATATTACTCCACGGCAAACCATAAATTAAATCAATTGTAAGATTATCAAAACCTACATTTTGAGCAATTTTTATAGCATCAATCGCTTGTTGTGATGTATGCCTTCTGCCCATTTGACGTAAATCAACTTCATTAAAACTTTGAATCCCGATACTTAATCTATTAACTCCAACTGCATAAAGTGACTTTAAATACTCTTCATTAATATCATCTGGATTAGCTTCAATTGTCCATTCAAAATTATCAGAAAATAGAAAATATTTTTTCAAATGATTAAAAATATCTTCTATATATCCACGTTTTAAAAGAGATGGAGTGCCACCTCCAAAATATAAAGTATCTATTTTATGATTAAAATTATTCGCTCTTAGAGATATATCTTCTTTCAAACTACTGATAAATAGCTCAATCTTATCAAGTTTGGTTGTTTTATAAAAATCGCAATAACCACATAGAGAAAAACAAAACGGAATATGTATATAAATACCTGCCATAAAATTTATATTAATGCTAAAAACACTTTAAATGTTTCACGTGAAACATTTAAGAATGAGATTTATAAGCGAGTTATGAACATTTAATTGACAATATTTGATTATAATTGCACATTATTTGTAATAACTCTATTTATAATGTAAAATATCTTTGAAATTTTATTATTAGATAATTTTTCAAAGATGTAACTTAGCCCCCTTTACTGTGTCTAGCTAAAAGCAAGAGGGGGTTGGGGGTATAATATAAAAGAAATTATTTTTCATTTACCCCTAATCCCCTAAAGGGGACTTTTAAACCTACTTAAATAATATATTTAAATATAAAACAACAATTTTAAATGAAATTATTCAGAAAAACACTAATAAAACAATATAAATTCTCATTAGTTGTAGCAATTATAATTACAATATTAAGTTTAGTAAATGATTCTAGTTTACCTAAAACAGGTTTTTTTGGAATAAAAAATTTTGATAAATTAATACATATTGTAATGTATATGTCACTATCGTATGTGTTTTTTATAGAACAAAATCTCAAAAAATATAAAGAACAAAGAAGCTACAAAATTCAAAACTGGATGGTTCTAATTCTACTAATTATAATGGGCGGATTAATAGAAATTATACAACCACATATATCAAATAGAAGTTGTGATTTATATGACTTTTTATCAAATACAGCTGGTGCTATACTTGGATATATACTTTATCACTCAACTAAAAAGTTCTTAAAGTTTTAAGAATAAATTATCTCTATTATCAAAATTCTCAACAATATTACCAATCGTCTCTTTTCTAAAAAAATCTATAATATCTTTACGAATTACAGCATACTCATCATGAACTGGACATTTATCTTGCTCATTATCAACAGAAATACAAGAATGAGTGCCTACAATACATGAAGTAAAAATATCTTCACCATCAATTATCTTGACAATATCATAAAGACTAACTTCGTATGGATCCATCTGAAAACGAAAACCACCTGCAGGACCTTTACCGCTATACAAAACACCTTTACGAACATAAATTTGCAAAATTTTACTCAAAAATTGCATAGGCACATCCAATTCTGATGCAATAGTTTTCACATTTATCAACTTTTCTGGAGTAGATTTCATCCCAATATAAATAATGGAACGTAGTGCATATTTACTAGTATTAGATAACATAATGTCAATTTTTAAATTTAACTTTCCATTGATAAATAAATGATTCTGAACCTATTGGCGGAACAACACGCATAGAACCAAAATAAGATTTTCCAAAATTTGATAAAACATAATTTCTAAATCTGTAAGATATAGAATTTAAAATAAATGATGAATTTAAAATCTTATAAAAACCTTTCATCAATAATTTATCTGATAAAGATAAACTATTTTTATTAACTGAATCCCTACGATTGTATAATAATAATTTGGGCAAATCTATTTTAACAGGACAAACTTCTTTGCACTTACCACACATTGTGCAAGCAAAACTTAAATGAGAATAATTTTCAAAATCCTTTAAAAATGGAGTAATTACTGAACCAATAGGCCCACTATAAACCGAATTATATGTATGCCCACCAATATTTCTATAAATTGGACAACTATTTAAACAAGCACCACATCTTATACAAGCAAGAGCCTCTGACTGAATTGATTGAGCATATAATTTACTTCTATTATTATCCAATAAAATAACAATCATCCTATCAGGGCCATCAATTTCATACTCCTGTCTAGGACCAAATATTATTGAATTATATACTGTTAATTGCTGACCTGTACCATGTTGTGATAAAATAGGTGAAAATAGACTCAAATCTTTTATAGATGGTAATATTTTTTCAATACCAGCCAAAACGATATGTATTTTTGGTAAACTATGAGATAATATTCCATTACCCTCATTTTCAGTTAAAACAACAGCTCCTTCTTTAGCTAATAAAAAATTAGCACCTGTTATTCCAATATCGGCAGAACGAAAATCTTTACGCAATTTTTCTCTAA
>CAZHHH010000004.1:0-13002 GCA_964532085.1 uncultured Marinilabiliaceae bacterium | reverse complement strand
GCACCTGTTATTCCAATATCGGCAGAACGAAAATCTTTACGCAATTTTTCTCTAACAAAATGAGTTATCTCCTCTGCACTAGATTCTATAGATAAATTAAATTTTTCATTGAAAAGTAGAGAGATATCTTCTTTAGATTTATGCATTGCAGGTGTTAAAATGTGATAAGGTTTTTCACCAATCAACTGAACTATATATTCACCTAAATCTGTCTCTTGACAAGTAACTCCTTCATTTTCAAAAATATCATTAAAATCTATCTCTTCAGATGTCATAGATTTACTTTTGACTACTTTTGTTGAATTTGTATCTTTTATCAATTGCCGAATAAAAGAAATGGCATCGTGGCTGTCTTCTGCCCAAACAACCTCGATACCATTTTTTATAGCCGATTTTTCAAATTCAACTAAATAATCAGGAAGATTATTAATAACTTCTCTTTTTATATTCGAAGCTTTACTTTTAGAATCTTCTAAATTAATAAAATTATTTTTTCCTTTTTCAACAGATTCATTATATTTAGAAATATTAAAAGAGACCGTTTTTCTATGTTTTATATCAAAACATTTTGATTCAGAATCTTTTAAAAATTTAATATAATTATCTGATTTCATTTATTTTACAGGAATTTTATTAATTCTATTTATATGTCTTCCACCTTCAAATTCAGTAGTTAAAAATAAATCTACAATCTTTTTTGCCTCTTCAACTGATACATATCTTCCTGGCATACTACAGATATTTGCATCATTATGTAAACGTGCAAGCATTGATATTTCAGATGTCCAACATAAAGCGCCTCTTATTCCTTGATGCTTATTTATTGTCATATTAATACCATTTCCACTTCCACAAATTGTAAAACCAAATTCATTAGTTCCATTTTCAACTGAGTTTGCCAAAGGATGTGCAAAGTCAGCATAATCAACACTTTCTGAAGAATGTGTACCAAAATCTTCTACTTCAATACCTTTTGAAGAAAGATACTCTTTTATCTCTTCTTTTAACTCATAACCAGCATGATCACAAGCTATTCCTACTTTTTTCCAATTCATAATTAAAGTTATAACTGTTTGATTTTAATTTTATATATTGCAAAGATAATAATTATGTTATTCTTAATGCTTTTAATAACCTGTTTACAACAGTGTTCAAAACTTGTTTAAAATAAAAAGTAACTATTCGTAACTTTACTTGCATTATTTAAATATAAATACAGTAAATCACATTTTAATAAACAATCATAAAGTTATTCTTTCTTTAAAAACACTTTTCAACAGTTTATTCTACTTTTTTGAATAGCTAAAGTAAAACATTTTATAAACACAATAAGTTATCAACAATGTTAATAACTTTCAGATATATTCAGATTATTAGTGTTTTAAATGACATAACACCTGTTAAAAACCTTTTAATAACTTTTTATTTACGATAAAGTCAATAGCTTTGTAAAAATATTATCAACAATACTAACAGGTATTATTATTATATTTTAATTATTTAATTATATATATTATGAATAATAATGATTTGATTAAAACGGGTTTTGTAAATGAAGATGTACCTAAAAATATAAATCTTGTAAATGAAATATTAAAACTCAAGAAAGAAAAGAATGCCATAATTATGGCACACTATTATCAAGTTAAAGAGATTCAAGAAATTGCTGATGTAGTAGGAGATAGTCTTGCTCTTGCTCAACATGCAGCTAAAACTGATGCAGATATCATATTGCTTTCTGGAGTTTTCTTTATGGGTGAAACAGCTAAAATTCTTTCACCGGATAAAAAGGTTCTTATTCCAGATTTAAATGCAGGATGTTCACTTGCTGATAGTGCACCAGCTGATAAATTCGAAGAGTTTGTAAAAAAACATCCAGACCATGTTGTGGTTACCTATGTTAATACAACTGCAGCGGTTAAAGCACTTTCAGACTATACAGTTACTAGTACTAACGCTGTTGCAATAATTAATAGTTTACCAAAAGATCAACCAATTTTATTTGGTCCAGATAAACATTTAGGAAATTATCTAGAAAGTATAAGTGGCAAACAGATGTTACTTTGGGATGGTGCTTGTCATGTTCATGAGAAATTTTCAGTAGAAAAAATATTAGAACTTAAAGAACAAAATCCTGATGCTGAAATAATTGCACATCCTGAATGTACACAACCTTTATTATTAATTTCTGATTTTATAGGTAGTACTTCTGCACTTTTAAATCGTACAATAACCAGTGAAAAAACTAAATTTATTGTAGCAACTGAATCAGGTATTTTGCATCAAATGCAAAAAAAATCACCTGATAAAACCTTTATTCCTGCGCCTCCTAACGATTCTACATGCGCTTGTAACGATTGTGAATTTATGAAGCTTAATTCATTAAAGAAAATATATTTAGCACTTAAACATGAACAACCAGAGGTAATTGTTGAAGAATCTGTTAGAGAAAAAGCAATTATTCCGATAAATAGGATGTTAGAAATTTCAGAAAAAATGAATTTATAATTCTTTTATCAAAGAAAAAATGTCATTAATCAAATAAAACCGTACTTTCATATAAAGTATGGTTTTATTTTTTATCAATTATATATTTTTTTATAAATTGCTCTTTATTCGTAAACTAACAACCAAAATTTATGAAAAAAGTTAATTTACTTCTTGTAGAAGATAATTTCATAAATCAAAAACTAATACTTTTACAAGTAAAGAATTTAGGTTATGTTGTAGACATTGCAAACAATGGTAAAGAAGCTGTTGAAAAATTTTCTAACAAAAACTACGACATTATTCTTATGGACCTTATGATGCCCATCATGGATGGTCTTGAAGCTACTAGAACTATACGAAATATTGAGAAAAATATAAACATTCATACTCCAATAATTGGACTAACTGCAAACACTTATGACTCTGATAGAGAAAGATGTTTAGCTTCTGGAATGGATGAATATATGCCTAAACCTTTTGATTTAGATGAATTTCTTAATTTGCTTAAAGTTCTGAAAGTTAAATAGAATTATTAAATTTGTACTCTTTACAAGTTTAATATGGATATAAATCTGCAAAATATAGAATTCGATAACGACGACAATATTGATATTGATCAACAACTTAGACCACTAAATTTTAGCGATTTTAGAGGTCAAAATGCAATTGTTGAAAATCTAAAAATATTTGTTACAGCTGCCACCATGCGTGGGGAAGCCTTAGATCACGTTCTTTTGCATGGGCCTCCAGGTCTTGGAAAAACTACTCTATCTAATATAATTGCCAATGAGCTTAATGTTGGTTTTAAGCTTACAAGTGGACCAGTACTTGATAAACCAGGCGATTTAGCTGGAATTCTTACTAGTCTAGATACCAATGATGTTCTATTTATTGATGAAATTCATAGACTTTCACCAATCGTTGAAGAGTATTTATACTCTGCAATGGAAGATTTTAGAATTGATATTATAATTGATAAAGGTCCGGGTGCACGTTCAATTCAGATAGATTTGAATCCTTTTACGCTAATTGGTGCTACAACTAGAAGTGGTTTATTAACAAGCCCTTTGAGAGCTCGTTTCGGAATTAATTCTCATTTAGAATATTATGATTCAGATGTTTTGCAGAATATTATTATTCGTTCAGCACGAATTTTAAATACAGAAATTGAAAATAATGCCGCTTTAGAAATAGCTCGAAGAAGTCGAGGTACTCCACGTATTGCCAATGCTCTATTACGAAGAGTCCGTGATTTTGCAACTGTGCAAAGCGATGGTTTTATAGATTTATCAATTACAAAAAGTTCTCTTAATTCTCTTAACATTGATGAACACGGATTAGATGAGATGGATAGAAAAATTTTACTTACTCTCATCGAAAAATTTGATGGAGGACCTGTAGGTCTTTCTACAATTGCTACTGCAGTGGGAGAGGATAGTGGTACAATTGAGGAAGTGTATGAGCCTTTTCTTATTAAAGAGGGTTTTATTAAAAGAACGCCTCGAGGTAGAGTAGTAACAAAATCTGCTTATATTCATTTTGATTTAACTCCTGGACCATCTCAAAACACTTTATTTTAATTTCTATGTCATCAAGTATTAAAAGCTTAGCTGGTCAAACTGTTGTCTATGGTGCAACAACAATGTTAGGGAGATTGTTAAATTGGCTTTTAATGCCCTTTTACATTCGTACATTAACAACTCTCGAATATGGTGTTATTGTAAACGTTTATGGCGTTATATCTCTTTTACAAGTAATTTTTACCTATGGTTTAGAAACTGGGTATTTTAGGTTTGGTTCAAAAGAAAATTCATCAGTAGTACTTAAAACTACAGTAAATATGCTACTTTTTACTAGTATTTTACTTGTCGTTTTATCATTTGCTTTTGCAACACCTTTAAATAATCTTTTATATGATGGCAATTATAAAGAGGCAGTTATTTTAATGGGAATAATTGTAGCTGTAGATTCTTTTATATCAATACCTTTTGCTAATTTAAGGCTTCAAAATAGAGCTTATAAATTTGGTGTTATTAAGTTAGTAAGTATCTTCTTAAATATATTTTTCAATCTATTCTTTCTTCTATTTATACCTTGGACAATTAAAAATGGATATCTAAATGATAGTTTAGTATCTCTCTATTCGCTCGGAAATGGTGTTTTTTACGTTTTGTTTAGTAATCTAATATCTAGTGCTGCAATATTAGTTTTCTTCATCACAGATCTTAAGTTAAAGAGTAAATTTGATTCTCAATTATGTAAACAGCTTTTGAAATACTCTTGGCCTGTACTTTTAGTTGGTATAACTGGTATGATTACTCAGAATAGTGATAAAATTTTAATGCCAAAACTTATTAAAAATAATGGTTTAGAATCTTTAGCCATATATGGAGCAAATTTTAAAATTGGTGTTTTAATGAGCCTTTTTACTCAATCATTTAGATTTGCTTTTGAACCATTTTTCTTTAATAATAAAGGTAAAGGTGTCGTCTCTTATGCCAAAGTTATGGATTATTTCATATTTTTTGGTCTATTAATTTTTCTTGGTGTAACACTCTTTATTGATGTAATAAATATTCTTTTAACTCCTGAATATATACACGGAAATATTATAATTCCCTCTGTTCTTCTAGGTCAACTTTTTTATGGAATATATTTCAATCTTTCGTTGTGGTACAAGCTAACTGATAAGACAATTTATGGTGCGTTCTTCGGAATTATAGGAACAATAATTACACTCGCACTCAACTTTATTCTTATTCCTAAATATGGTATTATTGGTGGTTCTTTAGCTATGTTATCTGGATATTTCGTTATGATGATTTTATCATATTTTATCGGTAAAAAATTCTATTTTGTTCCATATCCAGTTCTACGCATTATGTTTTATTTTTTCATAGCTGTTATTTTATATTATATTAATAGTTATTTTTCATCAGATATTATTATTTTAAACTATCTTTATAAGATTGTGTTAATTTCATCGTATATTTTGATTTTTTACATTTTACAAAAGAAATTTCCAATTAATTATGATAAATATCAAAGTAATAAATAAAAGTTCTAATCCTCTACCAAATTTTTCAACTCCTCAGTCGGCTGGTGTTGATTTGCGAGCTAATTTAGAATCTCCAATAACAATTTTACCTGATGAACGTAAACTTATTCCTACTGGTCTGTTTATGCAACTTCCAGATGGATACGAAGCACAGATTAGACCGCGTAGTGGACTAGCAATCAAAAGTGGCATTACTGTTTTAAATAGTCCTGGCACGATTGATGCAGATTACAGAGGTGAAATTATGGTAATTTTGATTAATCATTCTGATCAAGATTTTGTTATCAAAAGTGGTGATAGAATAGCACAAATGGTTATTTCAAAATATGAACAATTTGAATGGAATGTAGTTGAATCCCTTGAAGATAGTGAACGAGGTAAAGGAGGATTTGGACATTCTGGGATTTCTTAATTTTATAAAATGAATCGACTTTTTATTATAATATTATTTTTATATTCAACTTTTTCACTTTTCTCTCAAAAAGAAAATACAAAGTTCTATAAATCACTTTTTCCAGATGGTAAAAAGTACGAAAGAGTAAAATTAACTGATAGTGAAAGGTATGACGTTGAAACTAATCTATTTAACTATCAAATTGCACTTTTAAAAAACCAACCACAGTTAGCATTTGAATATCTTGATAACTCATTAAAAATTGATTCTACCTGTGCTGTTTGTATGTTTAAACTTACGCAATTAGCATTCGAAAATTCGCCAGAACATGGTATTAAACCTCTTTTTAACTCTATCGCTTATGACCCAGAAAACTTTACATATCTATCCTATTTTATAAATTATTTATATTATCATGATAAGCTTGATTATTTTCTAGAAGTATTAGAATATGCAGCTCATATTGATTTTGAGAATACATATTTTAAAGAAAATCTTTTACAGACTTATCTTCAACTTAAGGATTATCAAGATGCTTTAAATACCATAGAATTAATTGAAGATACTCATGGTTCAAACAGTTCTACTATATCGACTAAAGCTGATTTATATTCTAAATTAGGTAAGAAAAAACAAGCAAAAAAATTACTCGAAAAGCAAATTAAAAAAGAACCTGCCAATTCAGATCTTTATAGTACATTATCAAATTTATATTATTTCGATTTTAAAAACTTAAAAAAAGCTGAACAATACTCTTTGCAAGCTTTAGAGATTGATAACCAAAATCCTCAAGCCCAGTTTCTTATGTTCTCAATATCAACAGATAATAAAAACATTGATTCTCAAATATTTTATTTAAAAGAAATAATTTCAAATCCTCAGTTTTCATTTAAAAAGAAAGTTGTTTTCATCCCTTTTTTAGCACCTAGTACAGACGTTTTATTGTCACTTGATGAAACATTTGAATTTCTTATTAATTTAATAAAATTAGATGAATCTAATACAATAATTTTACAAGAATATATTGAAGTAAATAATAAGAATAGTAAAATTAAAACAGATGATTTTATTAGACTAATATCTTCCTCTTTAAACTATACTGATGATGTAGATTTATGGCTTACTTTATTAACTCTAACTAATGATTTAACCGATATTGATTCTACATATATCAACACAGCTTTTGAATTACATCCTGACAATGGAGCAATAAATTATATTATTGGTCTACACTATTATCTTAATGAAGATTTAGACAATTCTTTCAAACATTTCTTAATATCAGTTGATAATCAAGAAGACTTTAATTCTGATTTTCAGATTTCCATAGCTTATAGTCTTTTAGCCGAAATCTATATAAAAGAGAATAATTACGAAGAAGCATTTAATTCATTTGATAAAGCATTACTCCTTGATAATGAAAATATTACAGTCTTAAATAACTATGCATACTATTTAAGTTTAAAAAAGAAAAACTTGGAAAGAGCTGAATCAATGATTTCAACCGTTATTAAAAAAGACCCACATAATCCAGTTTTTTTAGATACTTATGCATGGGTAATGTTTGCGAAAGGTCTTTATTCTGATGCATTGTTTATTTTTGAACAAATTGATGTTGATTCTCAAGATAAAAGTATCTACTATGAACACTATGGTGATATTTTATTTTTTAATGATAATACAGATAAGGCTGTCTACTATTGGAATAAAGCTTTAGAAATATTTGATGGAGAAGATTCTGATGATGATACTATTTTAAAAAAGAAAATTGAACATAGAAAATATTTTGAACCAAATGAAGATTAAATTCTATAAATATATTGTATTACTTATTATCATTAGCTCTCTTTTTACTTCTTGTAAGAGTTTAAAGCAGACTTTTGAGAAGTATATTTCAAATTCTAAACCAGATCAATTAATCGATGAGTTAGTCTCGAATAATATTGATTATAACAATATTTATTTACGAAAAATCTCATTTAATTTCAATGATGGTTATTCAAAAAAATCATTTCGAGGTTCTATTTATATTGAAAAAAATAAGAATATTATAATTTCTATAACTCCAATACTTGGAATTGAATTGTTTAAAGTAATAATGGATCCAAAGTCAATAACTATTGTAGATAAAATGAATAAAAATATTCGTTATGCTGATTATAGTTATGTTGAAAAGCATTTTGGTTTCTTCCTAGATTATAAAATAATTGAGAGTATTTTATCTAATCATTTTTTCACATATCCTGTGGACTTACCGTCTAGAATTGTGAAATTTACTATTAAAGAATCTTCTGATTTCTATGAAATTCTTGAATCCAATACTCACAAATATAAAAATGATAATTATTTACAGAATATTAAAATTAATACTGAATTTAATAAACTCAACAATCATAAAATCAATAATTTATCTAAAAACTTGATGTTAAATATCCAATATTCAAATTTTAAAGATTTAAAATCAAATCATTTATATCCATATAATATCAATCTTAATGCAATTTCTAAAAATCAAAATGTTATTATTAATATACAATCATCTCAAATTGAGTTAAATAGTAAAAATTCTTTATCTACATCAATTCCAAGTGGCTATGAAAAGATTTATTATTAATTTTTTCATTTATCTTCTCTCTATTTCTACTGTTATTTCTCAAAGCTTAGATAAATTACAGTCAGATAAAAATGCTTTATTAAAAGAAATTAGATTAATTGAAGAATCTATTGATAAAACAAATAAAAGTAGAGAGCAAAATCTCTATAATCTTAATTTATTTAATAAAGAAATTGAGTTACGTAACGAAATTATCTCCCAATTTAGAGCTGAGTTAAAGCAAATTGAAAATACTATCTCTATACGTGAAATAGAGATAAATAAGCTAGATTCTGAAATAGAACAAATAAAGATTGAGTATAGTAAATTACTGCGTGATACTTACAAACGAAAAAATGATATGTCTGATTTAGTATTCTTTTTGAGTTCTAAATCTTTTAATGAGGGGTATCAAAAATTTCGAATTTTAAAAGAATATTCTAATTTTAGGCAGCATCAAGCTAAGAAAATAATCGAAAAGCAAAAAGAGGTTTCTGCGCTTATGCAAAGCGTTATTTCTAAGAAAGAAGAAAAGGAGGAGAATTTGCTTCAAATTGAACAAGAACTAAAAAAACTCTCCATCTCATATAAAGAACAGTCTTCTTTACTAGACAATTTAGAGAAAGAAAAGCAATGGCTTGTTACTGAATTGAAGAAGAAACATGAGTATTCTAAGCAATTAGAACGTCAAATTTTAGCTTTTATTGAACAATCTAAGTCTTCTACTATTGGAACTAACTTTGAGTCTTTTAAAGGTAAGTTACAATGGCCAATTGTTAAAGGGTTTGTTATAAATTCTTTTGGAGAACATTCTCATGCTGTTTTAAAAAATGTTTCCATTAAAAATAATGGTATAGATATTCAACCAAGTAATGATAAAAATGTTTATGTTGTTCACAATGGTGAAGTTAGTAGAATTGTTGGTATTCCAGGCTTTAATACGACGATAATTGTGCGTCATGGCAAATACCTTACAGTATATGCTAACCTTGCTGAATCGCACGTTAAACAAGGTGATACGGTTATTTCTGGAGATTTAATTGGTAAAGTTTTTTCAGATAAAAGTGATAATTCTGGATCTTTACATTTTGAAGTTTGGTTGCAAAATCAAAAGCTTAATCCAATTGAATGGTTATCTAGATAGTATTTTAAGTAACTAATTTTTATTTTTATAGTATAAGTACAAACTGATAAATATAATTTTAAAATATATTCAAGTGAATAAATTAGTAATCAAGTCTGACGTTAAAAATATTTCAACTGTAGAAAATTTAATTGATGAAATAGTTGAAAAAAATAATATCTCTAGCGAAATTTACGGTAAAGCGTTATTAGCTGTTATTGAGTGCGTTAATAATGCTATTATACATGGTAATAAAAGTGATATATCTAAAGATGTCACTATTAAATATGATATAACAGATAAAGAATTAATTTTTAATATTTCAGATCAAGGACCAGGCTTTGATTTTCATTCTTTACCAGACCCAACTTTACCAGAAAATATTCTTAAAGTTAGTGGGAGAGGTATATTTTTAATGAAAAATCTTTCAGACAAGTTAGAGTTTAACGATCTAGGTAACGAAATTTCAATATTCTTTAATCTCTAGTGGAAATAAATTTCTATACAGAAGAGACTACATTACCAGATTTAAATTATGATAATATTAAACTCTGGATTAATGATGTCATAAATTCCTATAATTATAAAACTGGAATCATTACCATAATTTTTAGTTCCTCTGAATATATTCAAAATGTTAATAACCAATTTTTGAATCATAACTATCCAACCGATATTATTACTTTTGATTATTCTAAAAAAAATATTATTTCTGGCGATTTATTAATTTGTCCAGAAGTTGCTTTCGAAAATTCTAAAATCTATTCTACCACAAATATCTTAGAAATTCATCGAGTTATAATCCATGGTATCCTTCATCTTATCGGTTTTAATGATTTATCAGAAAATGAGCAACACGAAATGAAATCAGCAGAAGATAAAGCGCTTAGTATCATTGAGTTATGATTTTTAATCTTTTTTCTTTTTTTTTTGTTATACATAATCATCCTTAATTTAAATACTCTCTTATTTTTGAGTTAATTATGTTAAGTAGATTGATGCTTTTCTAGATTTATTTTTTTTATTAAAATATTGCAAAAGAAACTATCTTTGTAAAAAATATATGCAATGAGATTTGATTATGATATAATTGTTGTAGGAGCAGGTCATGCAGGATGTGAAGCTGCTGCTGCTGCTGCAAATATGGGTAAAGACACAATGTTAATTACCATGGATATGAACAAGATGGCTCAAATGAGCTGTAATCCTGCTGTTGGCGGTATTGCTAAAGGTCAAATTGTTCGTGAGATAGATGCTTTAGGTGGTTATATGGGACTTGTAACTGATTATGCATCAATACAGTTTAGAATGCTCAATCAAAGTAAAGGTCCAGCTATGTGGAGTCCTCGTTCCCAATGTGACAGAATGGTTTTTTCACAAAAATGGAGAGATATTCTCGAATCTTTACCAAATGTTTTCTTTTGGCAAGATTTTGTAGTTGATTTAATAATTGAAGATAATGTAGTTACAGGTGTTAAGACAAAATTAGGAGTTACCTTTACTGCTAAAAAAGTTATTTTAACTAATGGTACATTCCTAAATGGTCTTATTCACGTTGGCTCAACTCAAGTTCAAGGAGGAAGGATATCTGAACCTGCTTCTTATGGCTTATCTGAAAAAATGATTGATTTAGGCTTTACAGTTGGTCGAATGAAAACTGGTACTCCTGTTAGAATTGATGGTCGTTCAATTGACTTTTCTGTTATGCAAGAGCATCCTGGGGATGATACATATCATAAATTCAGTTTTCTTCCTGAAAGTGATAATAAAATCCTTAAACAGAGAAGTTGCTATATGACTCATACAAATAAAACAGTTCATAATATTATTGAGGCTAATTTACTTGAAAGTCCAATGTATAATGGTACAATTGAGAGTCTTGGTCCTAGATATTGTCCAAGTATCGAAGCAAAAATTGTAACTTTTGCAGATAAAGATTCACATCAAGTTTATCTTGAACCAGAAGGAGAGACTACAATTGAATACTATATAAATGGATTTAGTAGTAGTTTACCTATGGATGTTCAATTTACTGCACTTAAAGAAGTTAAAGGTTTAGAAAATGCTTTAAGTTTTAGACCAGGATATGCTATTGAGTATGATTATTTTGATCCAACTCAGCTTTATCATACTTTAGAAACAAAACTTGTTTCAGGTTTATATTTTGCAGGACAAATTAACGGCACCACAGGATATGAAGAAGCTGCAGCACAAGGAATGATTGCAGCAATTAATGCTTCTTTATCTATTGATGGAAAAGAATCATTTACCTTAAAACGTGATGAAGCCTATATTGGTGTTTTAATTGATGATTTAATTACAAAAGGTGTAGATGAACCTTATCGTATGTTTACTAGTAGGGCAGAGTATAGAATTTTACTGCGTCAAGATGATGCCGATATTAGATTAACACCTAAAGGTTATGAATTAGGAATTGTTAAAGAATCAAGATATAATCTACTTCAAGAAAAGATTAAATACCGAGACGAACTTCTTTCATATTTAAAGAGAAAAAGTATTAAACCAGAAGAAGTTAATTCCTTTCTAATTTCTAGAAATAGTTCAGAATTGAAACAAGGTCTTAAAATTTATGATATTATTTTGCGCCCTCAGATTTCTTTAAATGAGTTTATAGACTTTTATAAACCAGTTCAAAAATTTATTTCAACTATTCCAGTTTATCTAGTAAAAGAAGTTATTGAAGCTGTTGAAATAATTATTAAATATTCAGGCTATATAGAACGTGAAAGATTATTAGCTGATAAGCATAAACGTCTCGAAAATTTAAAAATAAAAGGCAAGTTTAATTATGCTGAATTAAAAACTATTTCTACTGAAGGACGTGAGAAATTAGCACAAATTGATCCAGAAACTATAGGACAAGCTTCACGAATAAGTGGAGTTACTCCAAGTGATATTAATGTACTTTTAATATTAATGGGCAGATAATGTTTCACGTGGAACATAAATAGAAATCAAATGAAAGTAATAAAAGGTAAACATGTTGATATTTTAAATCAACAAGTTTATAATGCGGAATTACATATTCTAAATAATAAAATTGAAAGAATAATAAAATCAGATATTGAATATGATAATTATATTTTACCTGGCTTTATAGATTCACATATTCATATAGAGAGCACTTTATTAACTCCATCACGTTTTGCAGAAATTATTGTTCCACGTGGAACGGTAGGGGTAATTACAGACCCTCATGAGATAGCAAATGTTATGGGAGTTGAGGGTGTAGAGTATATGATTCAGGATGCAAAGGGTAGAGGTGTGGAGTTTTTCTTTGGTGTTCCATCGTGTGTACCAGCTACGAGATTTGAAACTTCTGG
>CAZHHH010000003.1:40678-53920 GCA_964532085.1 uncultured Marinilabiliaceae bacterium | reverse complement strand
AGAAATCTATTAAATTTGTAAAAAATTTAAGATGTCAACATTTCTATTCGATAAAATTATATTTGGACCTGTATCAAGTCGCCGTTTAGGTGTTTCATTGGGAGTAAATTTGCTCCCTACAAATCTAAAGGTGTGCTCTTTTGACTGTATTTATTGTGAATGTGGATTAAATCCAAAGGGTAAAACAACAAAAGCTGAATTACCAGAACGCAATACTGTGAAAGAAAAACTTGAAAAGGTTTTAAATAAAATGGTTGATGAAAACAGACTACCAGATGTGATTACTTTTGCAGGAAATGGCGAATCTACTCTTCATCCAGAGTTTGATAATATTATTGACGACACAATTGAACTTAGAAATAAATTTGCACCAAAAGCAAAAATTGCAGTTCTATCCAACTCTTCAAGAATATCGAATAACAGAGTTTTTAATGCCCTACTAAAAGTTGATGACAATATTTTAAAACTCGATTCTGGAATTGAAGAGACAATTAAACTTCTTGACAGACCAGTGGGAAATTTTAGTTTGGAAAAACTTGTTGCTGATTTAAAAAAATTTGATGGTCAACTTAAAATACAAACTCTATTTGTAAAAGGTCATCATAATGAAAAAACCATTGATAACACAACTGAAAAAGAGGTTACTGAATGGTTGAAGTTAATTGAAGAGATTAAGCCAGAAGAGGTTATGATATATACAATTGCAAGGAATACTCCCATAAAAACATTGGAAAAAATTGAGATAGATAAGCTAAATGAGATAGCAAAACATGTTGAAAAATTAGGAATAGCAACACAAGTTTCAGGATAAAA
Source organism: uncultured Marinilabiliaceae bacterium (assembly GCA_964532085.1). Lineage (GTDB taxonomy): Bacteria > Bacteroidota > Bacteroidia > Bacteroidales > Marinilabiliaceae > CAZHHH01. The sequence continues at coordinate 53,107 of CAZHHH010000003.1, read as the reverse complement.
TTTATTCATATTGAAAGCAAAAAGAAATATTCTGTTTTGTCCATTAAATTGGGGTATGGGGCACGCCACACGCTTAACTCCAATAATAGATTTATATATAAAAGAGGGATTTAATCCAATTATCGCAACATCAGAACCACTTACAGACTATTTCAAAACATCTTTTCCAACAGCTGAAATTATAAAATTTAATGGACCTAAAATAAGATATTCAAAGAGTAACAACTTTATATTAAAATTAGCTATTCAAGTCCCAATATGGATTCTATGGATTTTTATTGAACGATTAAAAACAAAAAGAATAGCTAAGAAATACAATCCTATATTAATTGTCTCTGACAATAGATATGGTGCAAGAAGTAAAAAGAGAAACAGTATATTAATTACTCACCAAATATTTATTCAGCTACCTAAAAAGATAAAGTTGCTAGAGCCATTATTAAATATCTTTATAAAAAATCTAGTTAGCAAATTTAATCAATGTTGGATTCCTGATTATCAATTAAACAATGGACTTAGTGGAGATTTAAGTCATAAAAAAGAGCCACCAAAAAACACCAAATTTATCGGACCTTTATCTAGATTTATGGTTCCTGTAGAGCAAACCCACAAACAAACTCAGCTAAAAGCTGACATATTAGTAATTCTATCTGGTCCAGAGCCACAGCGAACAATTTTGCAGGATATTCTTCTCGATATTTTAAGTCAGTTCAAAGACAAAAAAATCATTTTTATCTTAGGCAAGCCTCATAGAGAGGAAGTTACGACAACCAACAACATCACACTTTTTCCGCATTTACCTATGCCCGAATTTAAAGACTTAATAATCAACACCCCAATTATTATCAGTCGAGCTGGATATTCAAGCATTATGGATTTTCATTTTCTAAATAAAAAAGCTATTCTCATTCCAACTCCAGGACAATCCGAACAGGAGTATCTGGCAATGCATCTATCTAACAAATTCCCAACAATCTCTCAAAACGACCTAACTGTTAACCCTTTAAATCAATTGCTTACTAACATTTATAAATAATTTTATAATAAAAATATCATATCTAATAAGCGTATTCAATTAACAAATAGAGATTCTTTTTTAACATAATAATATGTAACCTTTTCTCTTTTTTTACATAAAAAGGGATATGACACAATTAATTATATACATATTATCTATAGTTGTCTTCGGACTTTTTAGCTATTCAATAGGTAAATGGCTCTTTTGCTTCGTAGTTCAGAAAAAGGCTACGGATATATTAAAGGGCAAATATTTTCCAGATAATTCGAATGTTAAAGAGGAGTTTATATCTAAATTAAATATTATTACTAATAATAAATATTCAAAAAAGGAATTAACTGATTATTATTTAAAAATAAGAGGTCTTCAAAATTTCAACAAAGATGCAAAAAACAGCTTTTGGGTAAGATTGTATCTAAGAAAACAACCTTTCATAAAGCTAAACTACTATGAGCAACAAAGTTTTTTCAATGAAATTATAAAAGAATATAATGACAATATAGTAATACCTCAAAACGATAGGAAGTCAACATTTCCACGTCCAGAAAGTGGTGTTTTTGCATATTAATCTACTGTTCATCTTTTTAATGAAGTGAGTGGATATCTAAGCCCCTCATAGTCTAACAGAATAGCTTTAACAGACCCAATCAAAATTTTTGCCTCAACAATAATTGGCATTCTATTTTTATCTTTAGTTACCCACACCGTCATATCATTGCCAGCTTTAAAGATTGTTCCGGCCACCAATTCTGGTTGAAATTTCAAACAAGCAAATGTGCGCCCACTCCTATCAGAAACTGTCTCTTCCCCTAAATATAAAATAGATAAATTGAATATTTCTCCATCAACCAATAAAGTTATTGGAATTCTATCACCTACTTTATAATTTTCAAATTTTATATTTCTAGCCTGATAAATCATTGAAAGAACATCGAAGCTACAATCAATCCAATCTATATCAAAACTTTCAAATGGCTTTCCATCTCTCGAGATTCGAGCTTTTACCACCTTTTCTTTCTCTTTAAAAATATAATGATGATGAGATTTTGTAGAACCCTCATTTGTAGCCCTATAAAACTCTAAAGGTTTCAATTTGTCGAGAGTTACAAAAGATTGGAAAGTATCTCTTACCATAAAAATCTTATCATATCCTTGGCGTGTAGTTCCAATACTTTCTAAAAGAAAAGCATCCCTATCGTTCCATTTTGTTTTTGTTGCAGTAAAAGATACTAAACCAGCATTAAGCCATATAAAACCCCAGTTATAATATGCACTATAATATACTTTTTCTCCAGATTTAAAAACTGTATTCTCTGAAACACACTGCCCATTCACGACGCTATTAGTGTGAAACACAAATAAATATAATACTATATATATTATTATCTTCTTTTTTAAATGCATATATTTTAGAGTATAAGAGTTTATCTTTTTCGATTAGAGTTTTTCGTTCTATATAATTCTACAAATTCATATAAATTAAACTCCTCAGGGTTCCAAGGAATCATTCTTTCCCAGTTTGCTCTAATATTTATAGACTCTGGAAAATAAATCACTTTTTCTGGTTGAATTCCTTTTTCTAAATCACCAATATCCCATTTTTCATTATCATTCTCATCCACAACAATTTTCAGCCAATAATCACCTGGTTTTAAATATCTAAATCCCATTTTTCCATTGGCTGGAACTTTTTGTTGTCTAACTACCTCTTCTTTACTATTTAATACTTGCAAAAGCCAAGTACTATTAGGATTCTCAACTTCGATATAGAAAGTTCCATAACTATCTTCCTTTTTTATTTGAAAGTTATGCTTTATTGGATTTGTTACTAAACCATATATATCTTCAAATGTTGCAGAATCTGCAGTAAATTGATACTTTTCTCCAGCTTCTCTCCTAAATTTCACTTCAAAACGTCGATCTCTAATAGGATCTTGAATTACCTCAAAATCAATAGGAACTGGAATTGTATCTTTCATTAAAAAGAGATTAAAATTGTCACTTTCATATCTCTTTATCGGTGTAGGAAACTCAAAAGCCAATACTTCTAATATTTCTAAAGTAGGCTTAAGACTACTTACAGATAGAGGTGTAACTACCACCTCCTCATCCTCTTCTTTGTCTCTTCTACGTGATGATCTTGTGCTACTACCACCATCTTTATCAAAAAAGTAAGCATTTATGGTGTCATTTTTCAAAACATCATTATTCAATGAATCTTTAACATTATATTCTAAAGCAAAAAACAGTGAATCTGATTTAATATATGCTGAATCTACCAACCAAATAGTTATTGTATCTCGCTTTACAGAAGACTCATATACATATCCATCTTGAATATTAAAATCTAATATTTCAAAATTTAATTTATTCTCTAAACTTCGCTCAAAATAAATACTCACCTTATTTCTAACATCACGCTTCATCTCTTTTAGATACTGTAGCCCATTATCTTCCTGAAACATAAACAATTGCAAACTATCAGGCAGATAAGCATCAATTTCTCTTATTACAACAGAATCCGCAGAAATTGAATCAACAATATGATGCACACCAATTGACGGAGATACAACTTCTGAATACCACGCAATTCGCTCACCTGGTTGGTCATATTTATAATTCCTATTAGCATCTTCTAGAGCATAGACTTTATATTCACCTTCTGCCAAATTTTGGATAGAAAACTGCCCTTTAGCATCAGTTTTTGTTACTCGCAACGGCACTTGTTTTCTAAAAACAGAATCTTCAAGATTTTTATGAACCATAACTAGCGCACCATCCACCGGAGTTAAATTATCCGCTTCATATAACGTACCCGAAATTTGCAAACTATCTATATACTCACCTGTTGAAAATGAGAAAGTAAAATTTTCTAGTACATTCCCTTCATTATTATCACTTATAGCATCTGCAAAGTTCAATGTATAGGTAGCATTTGCTTGCAACTCTTCTTGAAATTTCACGTGCATTCTCTTTCCGTTTGTGGTTACGCGTGGTAAATCATTTACTGGAGGCGAGACCATTAGTTTTTGGAAAATATCTGAAACTTTTATCAACTCATCGAAATAGATAACAATTTCATCGCCTAGAAAGCTTAATGAATTCTCTTCTGGTACAGACCTTACCATAACAGGTGGGTCTTCATCTTTAGGGCCACCAGTAGGGTATCCAGTACTAGCACACTGAATCAAACTAAACAGTGAAATTGTGATAAAAAGAATTGAAAATATTTTATTTAATCTACTCACTTCTACATTTTTATTATAGTAATTACAAAAACAGTACAAAAATAACTTTTATTAATTCATTTATTAATTATATGGTGATTAAAAAACATCATTTTCAAATAAATAAACCAATAAGAGTATAAAATAATTATTGTTATATAAAAAAAATGATATTTTTGCTATAATTAATGTTCTTAAGCTTAAACAAATGAAAAGTTCAAATAATAAAACTATTAAAATAGGATTAGCTGCATCGCTTGTTATACTTTTAGTTATATCATCACTATATTTTTTCAAATCTAAAGAGATGAATGAAATAGTAGAAAATTTAACGATTGAAAAAACTATTTTAACAGAAGAGTATACTAATCTAGCTCTTAACTATGACTCGCTTCACACAAACAATGATACTCTAAATAAACTTTTAGAAAATGAACGTGAAAGAATTAATCATTTAGTCGAAGAACTTAAAATGGTTAAAGCTACCAATATGTCAAAAATTCGAGAGTATCAAAAAGAGCTAACCACACTTCGCTCTGTTTTAAGAACTTACATTGTTCAAATTGACTCTTTAAACACTATAAACACAGAGTTAAGAAAAGAAAATATAAAATATCAACAAAGCTATGCTAAAATTAGTAGTTCATATCAACAGTTAGAAACCACAAAAAAAGAGCTTGAGAAAAAAGTCACAATAGCAAGCCAGTTGGAGGCTTCATTAATTACAGTTTACTCTTTAACACACAATGATAGAACTACTAAAAAGCTATCACGAATAGCTAAATTAGAAGTTGAGTTTGCAATTTTGAAAAATCTTACAGCACCTGTTGGCCCAAAAGATGTTTATATTAGAATAGAACGCCCAGATGGAGAGCTTCTGATGCACTCGCGTGATCATCTATTTGACCACGACGGCTCACAAATTAACTATTCTGCCAAAAGAACAGTTGAATATAGTGGCGAAATCACAAATGCATCTATCTTTTATAATGTTGATACAGGTGAACTTATTTCTGGCAACTATAAAGTAGACATCTTTGCAGATGGCTTCCATATTGGCAACTCTGAATTTTCGTTAAGATAGTTTTCTTGAGTTCCGCATTGGGACACCCAGAAACAGACGAACATCTTAATATATATCTGATTTATCACATTCAACCCACTTTGGGGTTGGTTTGCACTGGGCCATCTACCCCGCAATGAATTACGGGGTTATCCATATTTCACCCCGTTTGCCGCGCCTAGCCTCTGGCAAGGGGGTGATTTTCAACACATAAAATTACACTATGTAAAAAGCACGTTATGTACATCAACACCGAATGGTGTTATATGTTATTAACCCCATAATTTATTATGGGGTTAATAATCTCTTAATATCAACCCCGTAGCGGGTTGTACTAATAGTAATATTTTAAACTGTCCTGAAAAAAACAGATATTTTTACTATTTCTTGAGTTCATCATTGAAACATCCAGAAATAGATAATTATCTTGATATGTGAATGATTTTAATCCACTTAGTTTTGGTACCTCAAAGATGTGCAAAAGACAAGATAGTAGCAACTCTGAATTTTCATTAAGATAGTTTTCGACTAATTTATCTCACCTAATACATAAGGTGTAGATTGATAAACGTAATAGTTTAGCCAATTTGAATAAAGTAAATGTGCGTGGCTTCGCCAAGTTACCATTGGTCGTTTTGTTGGGTCATTTAATGGATAATAGTTCTGTGGCACATCTATCTTCATACCTTTATTAAGATCTCTCAGATATTCATCACCAAGAGTTGATGCATCATATTCAGAGTGACCAGTTACAAAAATTTGTCGTCTATCTTCAGAAACAATAATATAAGCACCTGCCTCTTTTGAGTTACTTGCCAATAAAAGTTCTTTTACTGACAATATATCCTCCTCTTTTATATAAGTATGGCGAGAATGTGGAGCACTAAACAGATCATCAAAGCCTCTAAACAACGGCTCACGAGGCAATAGCACCTTGTGTTTGAATACTCCAAACATTTTTTCTGGTAAAATATATTTCTTTATTCCAAAATGATGATATAATGCAGCCTGCGCCCCCCAACAGATATGAAAAGTTGAAGTCACGTGCTTTTTACTCCAATCCATTATTTTGACCAGCTCTTCCCAATAGTCAACCTCTTCAAACTCAAGCATCTCTACAGGAGCGCCAGTGATTATCATTCCGTCAAAATACCTCTCCTTTATATCGTCAAAAGTCTTATAAAATGCCAACAGATGCTCTTGAGGCGTATTTTTTGGTGTATGAGAAGATGTCATCATTAACTCCACTTCCACTTGCAACGGACTATTTGATAATACACGTAACAGCTGAGTTTCTGTAACAAGCTTAAGCGGCATTAAATTTAAAATAAGTATTTTTAATGGCCTAATATCCTGTGTCTCAGCCTTACTTCTACTCATTACAAAAACATTTTCAGTCTCTAAAATAGCTTTAGCTGGTAATGCATCATTAATATTTACTGGCATAATTACATTTTATATAATAGTACAAGATTACTTAATCAAGTTTTATTGATTAAGAACTGCAAAATAAAGAAAATAATGAGTAAGATAAAAACAGTTACTATCTTTTTGTTATACCATAAAAAAGAACCTTAACAACATTTTCTAGTTGCTCTTCAATATTTTCAAAATCTAAACTGCCTCTAAAAATTGGAATTTCAAGTCCTCGCAATGAAGTTGATATTGCAATAGCACTCCAACGGATATTTTTTATATCGAACTCTTCAGCTCTAACCCCCTCTTCTAAAATAGATTCTAACAATTCACAATCAACATTTTCGCTATCATCGTTAAAACCTTCTAAGAATTCATAACCACCATAAATACCCTCTTTGAGTACATTTTGATAATTCTGCAGTTGAGTTATAGTCTCTATACGTTTAAAAATATATTTTTTAAGTTTCTCAGTAGCTGATAAATCTGAATCTATAATTTCTTTTAAAGTTTCGTGTAAAATATTAGATTCTAGCATTATAACAGCTGTAAAAATATCTTCTTTATTCTTAAAATAGTAGTAAAGAGAACTTTTTCCTTTTCTCATTGTTCCTGCAATGTCGTCCATTGTGGTTTTCTTATAACCAAAACGAGAGAAAAGCTCTCGTGACGCTTCAATTATTACTTCCCTTTGTGCAAGTTGCGACGGACTTAGGGATAATGTTTCTTCTGCCATTTTGTTCTTATTTAGTTTATCTTTAATACAAACAAAACGTGAAATTGTTTAAAACCTCACTGTCAAAATTTGCACACTTATAACTATGCAAGAGTAAAGTCCAATTGACGTTTTGCTAAATTTGCTTGAGCGACTTGTACTTTTAGCTCATCACCCAATTGATATCTTCTATTAGTTTGACGACCAATCAAACAATAATTATCTTCATCAAACTGATAATAATCATCGTCTAAATCTCGAATTGGTACCAAACCTTCACATTTATTTTCTACAATCTCTACAAAAAGCCCCCATTCACTTACACCAGATATAACACCATCAAAAATCTCACCCTCTTTATCTTTCATAAACTCAACTTGTTTATACTTTATAGAAGCTCGCTCTGCATCTGCTGCACGCTGCTCCATTTCAGATGAATGGTCACATTTTTTCTCATAATCTTCTTCTGACACAGATTTTCCACCTTCAAGATAATGCTCTAATAACCTGTGAGCCATCATATCTGGATATCGTCTAATGGGAGAAGTAAAATGAGAATAATGTTTAAATGCTAATCCATAATGACCAATATTATGAGTTGAATAAACAGCTTTTGACATTGTGCGAATTGCTAAAACTTCAACAATATTCTGCTCTTTTCTACCGCGCACCTCTTTCAATAAGCTATTAATTGCTTGACTAACACTTGCACCACCTTTAGGATTAGCATCTAAACCAAAACGACGAATAAATTTACTAAAAGTCTCAAATTTGTCTGGATTTGGTAAATCGTGAATTCTATAAACAAAAGTTTTTGGTTTCTTGCCTTTATTTTCTTTACCATCAATTTTATTTAAAGAGATAAATTCTGCTACTGTCTTGTTAGCAAGCAACATAAACTCCTCAATAAGTTTATTAGAATCTTTTGACTCTTGAAAATAAACACCCAACGGCTTGCCATTTTCATCTAAATTAAAAGCGACTTCAACTCTTTCAAAAGCTATCGCTCCCTCTCTGAAGCGAATATTTCTAAGCTGTTTTGCTAATCTATCAAGAGCTAAAATCTCTATATTATACTCCCCTTCTCCAGTCTCTATTGTAGTTTGCGCTTCTTGATAGGTGAATCTTCTATCAGAAAGAACTACCGTTTTACCAATCCAACTATCCAAAATTTCTGCTTGTTCGTTTATCTCAAAAATAACAGAGAAGCATAATTTGTCTTCATTTGGACGAAGAGAACAGAGATAATTACTCAGTCGTTCTGGTAGCATTGGCACAACTCTATCAACCAAATAGACAGAAGTTGCACGATTATATGCCTCTTTTTCAATTGATGAATTTGGTTTAACATAGTGCGTAACATCAGCGATATGAATACCTATCTCCCATACACCTGGCTTTAATTCACGAACAGAGAGCGCATCATCATAATCTTTTGCTGTTTCGGGGTCGATAGTAAAAGTTGGAACAGAACGCATATCACGACGTTTTTTAATCTCCTCTTTACTAATGACATCACTAATCTTATCTGCCTCTTTACTAACTTCCTCAGGATAAGAATATGGCAAATTAAACTCTGCTAAAATGGCGTGCATTTCAACATTGTTATCACCCGAATCACCTAATAAATCAACAACTTCACCAACAGGATTTTTTGCATTTTTAGGCCACTCAACTATTTTTACAACAGCTTTTTGACCACTTTTACCACCTTTAAGCTTTGATTTTGGTATAAAAATATCTTTATTAATTACTTTATTATCGCAAACTAAAAATGCATAATCTTTACTAACCTCAAGTATTCCAACAAAAAGTTCACGTTTTCGCTCAAGAATTTCAACTACTTGCCCCTCTAATTTTCGACTACGCCTCTTTGCAGATTGTACAATTTTAACTCTATCGCCATTTAATGCTGTATTCAAATTTGATTGTGATACAAATATATCTTCACCACCATCATCTGGAATTATATATGCAGCACCAGATGCAGTCATATCAACTATACCAATAACAGAAGATTTACGAACAAAAAACTGATAACGTCCGACAGACACTTCAGCAATTGCTCCTGTGTTTACTAAGTCTATAAGCGTAAGTTCAACAACGTGTCTGTCAAATTTCTTCTTAAAACCCAAGCTTTTAGAAACTTGCTTGTAGTTATAATTACGATTAGGATTCTCTTTTAAAAAACTATATACTAAATCTTTTAATTCCCGCTTTAATCTTTTTTTCTCTTTATTACGTTTTGCCATAAAAGTATTTTAAGATAGAAATTAATCTTTCATATCTATTATATGTAAATATAAGAATTATCTAAGACGAAATCTCTTTCTTACATCATTAATTTAGTAAAGTTATTCCCAATTTTAAAAAGAGCAAATGAATTGTCTTCTTTTTTTTGTATTTTAGCGAATTGAAAAAAAAGACATTATTTTTTGAGATAGAAATTAATTTATGATGAAACATCAGTTAGAAATATTCAATACTTTAACAAGAAAAAAAGAAATTTTTGAGCCATTGCAAGCTCCAAATGTTGGTATGTATGTGTGTGGTCCTACTGTATATGGCGACCCACATTTAGGTCACGCTCGTCCTGCTATAACATTTGATTTACTTTATAGATATTTAATGCATATCGGATATAAAGTTAGATATGTTAGAAATATTACTGATGTTGGACATCTTGAAAATGATGCTGATGATGGAGAAGATAAAATTGCACAAAAAGCGAGACTAGATAACGTTGAACCGATGGAAGTTGCGCAGCATTACACCAATAGATATCACACTTTTATCAATCAATTAAATGTAAAAGAACCATCTATCGAGCCACGCGCATCTGGACATATAATTGAGCAACAAGAGGTTATCAACAAAATAATAGAGAAAGGGTATGCATACGAAAGTAACGGCTCTGTCTATTTTGATGTTGTAAAATATAATAAAGACCATAACTATGGTGTGCTTTCGGGGCGAGTGTTAGAAGAGCAATATAGCGCAACAAGAGAGCTTGATGGTCAATCTGAAAAGAAAGACAGATCCGATTTTGCATTATGGAAAAAAGCATCTCCAACTCACATTATGCGCTGGCCTTCAAAATATAGCGATGGTTTTCCAGGTTGGCACATAGAGTGTACTGCAATGAGTGCAAAATATTTAGGAGAAAAATTTGATATTCACGGTGGTGGAATGGATTTACTATTTCCTCATCACGAAAGTGAAATTGCACAAGGCACTGTTGCATTTGGTGATTCACCTGCTAAATATTGGATGCACAATAATATGATTACCATTAATGGTCAAAAAATGGGAAAATCATTGGGAAATTTCATTACACTTGAAGAACTTTTCACAGGTTCACATAAGTTGCTTGAACAACCATTTTCACCAATGACTATCCGTTTTTTCATACTACAAGCTCACTATAGAAGCACGTTAGACTTTTCAAATGATGCACTGAAAGCTGCTGAAAGAGGTTTACACAGACTTTTGGAAAGTATAAAAATGATAGAAAAAATCAGTCCAAGCAAAACTGATGATTTCAATATAGAAGAGTGGGAAAACAAATGTTATGATGCACTTAATGACGATTTAAACAGTCCTATTTTAATTGCACATCTATTTGAGGCTGTTAAAAATATAAACTCAGCTTTGGCAGGAACAACGCAACTCACGGTAGAATCTATCACAAAATTATCTCAGCTAATGAAATTATTTACAGAAGATATTTTAGGTTTAAAAGATTCAAGTAGCGATTCCTCAAACACAGATGTTCTTGATGGAGTTATGGAGTTAATTTTAGATATCAGACAATCTGCAAAAGAGAATAAAGATTGGACTATTTCCGACAAAATTAGAGACCAATTAAATGAATTAGGCATCCAAGTAAAAGATGGCAAGGATGGTGCCACTTGGGAAATAAAATAATATAACTTAATCAGATAAAACTATGAAACAAAATATTTTTATAATAGCTATTGCACTTACTGTTACACTATTTAGTTGTGGACAGAAATCAAACAGCAAAAGTCAGCAAAGTGAAGTCTTAAAGAGTAGCGAAAAAATTGAAACTCCTATTTTTAATGCAGATTCTGCATATAAATTTGTTGAAAAACAAGTAGATTTCGGGCCACGAGTACCTAATACTCCTGAACACGCTGCTTGTGCTGACTATCTTATTGAAGAGTTAGAAAGATTTGGTGCAAATGTTATAGTTCAAGAGGGTGAAGTGTTTGCTTTTGACAATACTAGACTACATATTAAAAATATAATTGGACAGTATCAACCAGAAAAGAATGACAGAATTCTACTTTTTGCACATTGGGATAGTCGTCCTTTTGCGGATTATGATAAAGACCCAGCAAAAAGAGATACTCCAATTCTTGGTGCAAATGATGGCGCAAGTGGTGTTGGTGTTTTATTAGAAATTGCCCGACATTTACAAAAAGTGAACACAAAACTAGGTGTTGATATCATACTTTTTGATGCTGAAGATTATGGAATGCCTGACCACAAACAACTCTCATATATACCAGACACTTGGTGTTTAGGAAGTCAATTTTGGGGCAAAAATCCGCATAAGAAAAATTATTATGCCAGATATGGTATTTTATTAGATATGGTTGGGGCAAAAGATGCACAGTTTTTCCAAGAGCAATTTAGCCTACATTTTGCGCCATATTTAGTTGAACACATCTGGGAAACAGCACATAAAAATGGGTTTTCAAAATGGTTTAACAATCAAAAAGGTGGTATGATTACAGATGACCATTACTATGTTAACAAATATACTGGGATTCCTGTAGTTGATATTATACAATTTGACCCAACTTCAAACACTAGCTTTGGAGCATATTGGCACACCCATAATGACACGATGGAAAATATAGATCGTGAAACGCTCAAAGCTGTTGGGCAAACAGTTATGGAAGTTATTTATAACGAAAAGTAAAAAATGTCATCTCTATTATCATCATATTCTGACAATGAA
>CAZHHH010000003.1:37006-40578 GCA_964532085.1 uncultured Marinilabiliaceae bacterium | reverse complement strand
TCCATAACTGCGATGCACAGAGCTTTAGACCAACTAAAAAAAGAGCCTACACTTCTACTTATTGACGGAAACAGATTTCATAAATACAAAGACTTACCTCATCACTGTATGATAAAAGGTGATGCGCGTTTTTTATCAATCGCTGCAGCAAGTGTGTTGGCCAAAACGCATCGTGATGAATTTATGGAACAAGCCGATAAGGAATATCCTCAATATTTTTGGAAGAAGAACAAAGGATATCCAACGAAACAGCACCGAGAAGCCATAAAAGAATATGGAATCACTCCACTCCACCGCCTATCTTTCAATTTAATTGAAAAACAGATGAGTTTTGAATTGTAGATAGCAATATTTTAAGCAAGTTGAATTGAATGATTATCTATTCTTACATTAAAATTTATTTCAGCTTTCAATGCTTTAAATACTTTTAAAATAGTCTCTATAGTTGCACTATTAGCATTATTCTCAAGCTTTGAAATCTGCGATTTATTTACTCCAATTAATTTTCCTAGTTCTTCTTGAGTTAAATTTTGTTCTTTACGAGTAGCCTTAATCATACGCCCTAAAAGTTCCATACGAAGTTCATATTCATATTCATCACGCTCCTTTGTTCCTACTTTGCCAATATGTTTATCTTCCATCTCAGCCAATGTATATGTTTTCATAACAAATGATTTAACTATTCTTATTAAAAAAATATTTCTCTCTTATACTTTCTGCTTTAGTAATTTCGTTTTTAGGAGTTTTTTTGAGACTTCTTAATAAAACCAGTTGAAGCTATTACTAAGATTCTTGACTTATCTGTTTTATCCCAAAATGCAAGCAATCTAATTTGTTTCCCTAAATATTTAGTTCTGAACTCCCAAATATTTGCATTTATCTTTTTGAATAACTCTGGATCATTAGTTTGCTCTGCAATTCTAATATTAAACATCACTTTCTTTTTTGATTTTTTATCTAAGGTTTCTAAAAAATCATCTGCTTCTTTTAAAAAAACGGTCTCAAAAAACTGCATTTTCATAATTTAATAAAGTAAAGATAAACTAAGTTTCTAAATTTAGCAACTTTTCAAATCGTCATCCCTCCTCTTCCCCTTTCAAAATCAATCTTAGCGAACTATTTTGAGTAAAATAATTTCCTGCCCAATTGATGAATATGATTAATTTATTTCTAACTTTTAGAATTAACATCAAGTGTAAAAACATCCAGAAAAACCAAGCGAAATAACCTTTAAATCTAATTCCGGGCAAGTCAACAACAGCTTTATTTCTACCAACTGTAGCCATTGAGCCTAAGTCTCGATATTCATATTTTTTTAGTTGTAATCCATATTTTAATGCATATAAATTTTTTGCTAAATTCTTTCCTTGATTTGTAGCAACGTTGGCAACTTGCGGATGTCCGTTAGGATATTTTGGCGTTTCCATATATGCAATATCACCAATAGCGTAAACATCTTTTAGTCCAGCCACTTTATTATATCTATCAACTTTTATCCTATTTCCTCTTGCTACAGAATCTTCTGGAATACCACCAATCATATTACCTGTAACCCCTGCAGCCCAGATTACTTGTTTGCTTTTTATAGTTGAGCCATCACTTAATTCTAAAACTTCACCATCATAATCTTTCACAAAAAGCCCAAGTTTTACATCAACTCCCATTTTTCTCAAATACTTTTCGGATGCTTTTTGAGCCATAGGACTCATAACACCCAATGTCTTATTGCTTCCTTCAATTAAAAATATTTTCAAATGAGAAAAGTCAATACGAGGATAATCTCCAGGCAAAATATCACTTTTAATTTCAGCAAAAGCACCTGCAAGTTCAACACCTGTTGCACCACCACCAACAATTACTATATTTTGTAATGGTTTGCTAGACTCTTCATCAGCATGAACAAGCTTTTCAAAATTAGATAGAATACTATTTCTAATATCAATAGCCTGATGGGTTGTTTTTAAAGTAAAAACATTCTTTGCTATTTTTTCATTTCCAAAAAAGTTAGTTTTGCACCCAGTTGCAATAACTAAATAGTCAAACTCAAAATCACCAATTGAAGTATTCAATATTTTATTTTCACTGTCAACACTTTTAACATTGGCAAGTCTTATTCTAACATCTGCTCTTTTATAAAAAATCCTCCTTAGTGGAAAAGAGATGCTTGAAGGTTCTATTTGAGAAGTGGCAACCTGATAAAACAGCGGTTGAAATTGATGATGATTTAATTTATCAATAAGTAAAATATCAAACTCATTTTTGGGTAGTTTTAATAAAAACTGTAGCCCTGCAAAACCTCCGCCTATAACTATAATTTTCTTTTTCATAACATATCTTTTTTAACAATAAAAAACGTCTCGTTCGCTATATAAGAATAACAAACGAGACATCAATTTTATGGTTAAATCCAATGTTAAATTTACATAAAACAACTTAACATATAGAGAGTATTACTTCTTCTCTACACTCCAACCAAACTTTAGTCCTGCAACGAACCAAGCTAGCGCAACTGCACCAAGTGCAAAGATTGTATCACCAATCATACGTAGCCATTTTAATACTACTATATAATCAAGATTTAAGAATTCTGCAGATCTTGCATACCATAAACCTTCTTGAACACTTGCAATTGTTTGTGCTATACCGATAGGCAATAAGCTCAATGCTAACATTCCAGCTAAACCGATATTTAATGACCAGAAACTAAATTTCAGCCACTTATCTTTCCAAACAACCTCTAAGTCCATATCTCTCAACACAAACAGCATTAGACCGATACCCAACATTCCATAAACTCCAAATAGAGCCCCGTGACCGTGAGCTGGTGTTGTGTTTAGACCTTGCATATAGTATAGAGCAAGTGGCGGATTAATTAAAAAACCTAAAAGTCCAGCTCCAACTAAGTTCCAGAATGCAACTGCAATAAAGCTATATAGTGACCATTTATATAATTGTACCCATTTGGCACCTTTGATAGCTTTTAGATTATCAAAAGCTTCATATCCCATAAACACCAACGGCACTACTTCAAGCGCACTAAATGTTGCTCCAAGTGCTGTCACTCCCATCGGTGTTCCTGAAAAATATAAGTGATGGAACGTTCCTAAAATTCCCCCTGATAAGAAAATTGTAGTTGATAATATAACTGAATTTGTAGCAGTTGAAACTCTTACTAACTTCAACTTCACAAATAAGAATGCCATAATTGCAACAGCAAATACTTCGAAGAATCCTTCAACCCATAGGTGAACTACCCACCAACGCCAGTATTCTGCGATTGAAAGGTGAGTTTGTTGTCCCCACATTAAACCTGCACCATAGAAAATTGCAATAGCAAGCGATGCAAATAAGAACATATAAAGAATATGTTTATTCTTAGCATTTGATTTAATTGCAGGTACGATAGCGCGCGCTATTAAGAAGAACCACAATAATAAACCAACAAATAGTAGTAATTGCCAGAATCTTCCTAAATCAACATACTCATATCCTTGATGACCAAACCAGAAGTTTTGTGCAAGTCCCATTTTCTGCATAATTCCCATCCACTGACCAGTCATTGAACCAACTAC
>CAZHHH010000003.1:7523-36906 GCA_964532085.1 uncultured Marinilabiliaceae bacterium | reverse complement strand
CAAGTCCCATTTTCTGCATAATTCCCATCCACTGACCAGTCATTGAACCAACTACTACTACTAAAAGCGCTCCAAATAAGAAGTTAACTCCATATTTTTGATATTTTGGCTCATATCCAGAGATAGTTGGTGCGTAGTATAGACCAGTTGCCAACCAAGCTGTAGCAATCCAGAAAATTGCAAGCTGAATATGCCAAGTGCGAGTAACAGAATATGGTAACCATTCAGAAAGAGGAATTCCATAAAAATCGTGTCCTTCAACACCATAGTGAGCAGTAATAATACCTGTTACAACTTGAGATAAAAATAGTAATAAAACTACCCAGAAATATTTCAATGTAGCCTTTTGAGATGGTGTTTTCATTGAAGTATCAAATGGAGCCTCTTCTGGATATTCATAATCTTCTTCAGGACGTGTTGCGTAAAACCAAACCATCCAACCAATACCAGCTAATAACAAGATTACACTCAATCCTGTCCAAAATACCATATCAACAGATGGAGTATTACCAATTAACTCATCTGCAGGCCAGTTATTTGTATAAGTAATAGTTTTTCCAGGACGCTCAGTTATACAAGCCCAAGAAGCCCAAAAGAAAAACGCATTTAATTTATCAACTCTATCTAAGTCTTTTAAAGCCCCTGCAGGTATCGCATAAGCCTCACGCAAATCGTGCAACTCTGGGTCATCAGTAAAAAGACCACCATAATGAGCACTATTCGACTCAAATGCTGCTTGACGATATGAAGAGATAGTTAAAACACCAGTAGCTTCATCATAGGTGTTAGTACGCATATCACGCTTCAAGGTAACTTGAACTGCACCTTGCTCTTCAGGCGATAAATCTTCATAAGATTTTCCATAAACATCTTGAGCAACTAAGTCAAGAATAACCAATGCTTCACGATGCAACCAATCTGCTGTCCAGTCTGGAGCTTGATAAGCACCGTGTCCCCAAATAGAGCCCAACTGCTGACCACCTGTAGATTGCCATACATTTTGCCCATCTTTAATATCTTGTGAGCTAAATAACTCAACACCCTCCTCTGTCACAACTTTTGACGGAATAGGAGGCGCAACTTGGTAAATTTCATAACCATAATAGAGCAATACTGCAAAAGATGCAATAACAACTATGGCAAAACTGTACCACAACTTTCTAACTTTCATACCTAATAATTTTAAATTTAGATTAATTAGACAATTATACTTATTAATTTTTGATATAAAGATATGAGCACCTTTATATCTTTTGCAACAGTTTAACAATTTATTTTAAAAAAAGTTCTCTTTTTTGAAAAGAACATTATAACTATCATAAAAAGATGTATATTTATTTTTTGTTTTTTAATATTAAATATGATGAGGAAAATACTATCAATTACACTGATTTTCACTTTTATCTCTGTTTCAAATGCAGACGAGGGTATGTGGCTTCTTCCATTATTAGAAAAGCTAAACATTGGAACAATGCAAGAAATGGGATTAAACCTTTCTGCTGAAGATATTTATAGCATTAATAACTCTAGTATAAAAGATGCAATTGTAATTTTTGACAGAGGATGTACTGGTGAAATGGTTTCAAAAGAAGGATTACTTTTAACTAATCACCATTGTGGTTATGATAAAATACAGATGCTTAGCTCGCTTGAAAACAACTATTTGGAAGATGGTTTTTGGGCTAGCAACAAAGCTGAAGAATTACCCGCACAAGGCTTAAATGCAACATTTCTAAAGTCTATAAAAGATGTTACGAATCAGATTATTGGCGACATTGAAGATGACATAATCGAATCAGAGAGAAGTAAAATAATTAATGATAATATAGAAAAAATCTTATCAGAAATAGATAAAAACGACTTCTCTAGAGCTGAAATAAAACCATATTTTGATAACAATCAATACTTTCTTTTAGAATATGTTATTTATAAAGATGTGAGATTAGTTGGAACTCCTCCATCTTCAATTGGAAAATATGGATATGACACAGACAACTGGGTTTGGCCTCGTCATACTGGAGATTTCGCAGTTTTTAGAGTTTATGCAGATAAAGAGAATAATCCTTCTGAATATTCTGACGAAAATATTCCTTACACTCCAAAACACCATCTGCCAGTTTCAATTAAAGGATATGAAAAAGGTGATTTTGCTATGACACTTGGATATCCTGGAAGCACATTCAGATATTTAACTTCTTGGGGAATAGAAGAGCGAATTAATGAAAACAACAATACTTTAATAAAAGTGCGTGGAGTAAAGCAAGATATTTGGTCTGAAGCTATGAATAATGACCCAAAAACAAGATTACAATATGCTTCTAAGTATTCACGTAGTTCGAACTACTGGAAAAACAGTATCGGAATGAACCGCGGACTAGAAAGACTACACGTTATAGAACAAAAAAGAGCTATTGAAGATGAGTTTAGCAAATGGGCAAATATTGATGGGAATGACAAATATAAAGATGTTTTAAAAGATTTAGAAGTTGGATACAATAATCGCAAAGCACCTTTTAGAGCACAAATATATTTACGTGAGACGCTTTTAATGGGTACAGAAATTTACCTATTTGCTCGTAATGCAGAGAGTCTTGAAGATGCACTGAAATCCAATGACAAAGAGAAAATATCTAAGGCAATAGAAGAACTAAAAAATGATGCAGATGATTTTTATAAGGACTATAATCCAAAATTAGATAAGCTTGTTTTGGCAGAAATGATATCTCTATATATTTCTGATGTTGAGACCAAATATCATCCAACATTTTTGAATAGTATTAAAACTAAATATAAAAACAACTCTCAAAAATATGCAGAGAGGCTATTTGCAAAGTCAATTTTCACAAATAGAGATAGATTAAATAAATTTTTAGACAATCCAAACTTAAAAGTGCTACAAAAAGATTTAGCCTATATAGGTACCGTATCTACATTTGATAAATACCGAGAGATTTATAATGAGGTTAGCACAAGCAACAACCAATTAGATAGAGGAAAGCGCTTATTCTTGGCAGGTTTAATGAAGATGAATCCTGAAAAAACATACTATTCTGACGCTAACTTTACAATGAGACTAAGTTATGGTAGTGTTGGAGATTATGAGCCGAGCGATGCGGTAATATATAAGCACTACACCACTTTAGAGGGTGTTATGGAAAAAGAAGATCCAAATGATAGAGATTTCTATGTTGATGCAAAACTTAAGGAACTTTATGAAGCAAAAGATTATGGAAAATATGCTGATAAAGATGGCAGACTCTATGTTAACTTTATTTCAAACAATGATATAACAGGAGGAAATTCAGGTAGCCCTGTAATTAATGGAGATGGAGAACTTATCGGACTAGCTTTTGATGGAAACTGGGAAGCTATGAGCGGTGATATCGCTTTTGAAAATGAATTACAAAAATGTATTAATGTTGATATCAGATATGTTCTATTTGTTATAGATAAATTTGCAGGAGCGACACACTTAATTAATGAAATGACAATTGTAGAATAATAATTTATATAAAAAAGGATGTTTTTAGGCATCCTTTTTTATTATATTTGAAATAAACAGAATAATAGTAACATTATGCATATAGATTTTCTGGAAATTTTATCAGGTTTCATCGTACTTTTTGCAGTTATTGACATTTTAGGTTCTCTACCGATTATATTAGACATTCGCAATAAAGGTGGCATTATCAATGCTTTTCAGGCAGCTTCAATATCATTTGTACTTCTAATTGTATTTCTATTTTTAGGTGAAGCAATCCTCGGATTATTTCAAGTTGACATCTCATCTTTTGCAATTGCCGGAGCATTTATTCTTTTTATTATGGCTGTAGAAATGATTCTTGGAGTAGAAATTTTTAAACATGACTCACCCGCTGGTGCTTCAATTGTTCCTGTTGCATTCCCCTTAATTGCAGGAGCAGGTTCATTTACGACTTTGTTAACTCTTAGAGCTGAATTTGCTTTAATAAATATTTTAATTGCGCTTTTAATAAATATTATCATTGTTTATATAGTATTAAAATTCACCTCAAAAATTGAAAAAGTTATTGGTGCTGGTGGCATTTATGTTATGAAAAAATTCTTTGGTGTAATACTTATGGCAATTTCTGTTCGACTATTTATATCAAATTTATCAACACTTTTAGTAGATTTGCTTTCTAAAATTAAAGGAGCATGAGTAAGAAAGCTAAGTTTTATGTAGTTTGGAAAGGTCACAAAACAGGAATTTTCAATAGTTGGGAGGAGTGTAGAAATCAAACACATGGCTATGAAGGAGCTCTGTATAAAAGCTTTAACACCCTACAAGAAGCCAAGGTTGCATATAATCAAAATCCATATAAATTTTTTAACACTACAAAACAAGCAAAGTCAAAAAGCATTAGTAGACAAAATATTATTAGAGATAGTCTCTCTGTTGATGCAGCATGCAGTGGAAATCCTGGTGTTATGGAGTATCGTGGGGTGCATGTCGGCTCGAATAAAGAGTGGTTTATAAATAAATTTCCGCTTGGCACAAATAATATTGGCGAGTTCTTAGCAATTGTTCACGCTCTAGCTTTGATGAAAGAGCATAAAATAAATATTCCAATTTATAGTGACTCGGCAACTGCAATATCTTGGGTTAAAAATAAGAAGTGTAATACCAAGCTTGAAGTAACCACAAAGACAAAGCCTTTATATGAAGTGATAAAGCGTGCTGAAGAGTGGCTAAAAAACAACAATTGGAATCAGCAACTCATAAAGTGGGAAACAGAAATATGGGGAGAAATACCTGCTGATTTTGGCAGAAAATAAGTTAAGAAATAGGAATTGTAAGCTTTACGAAATTTCCTTCTTTACTATTTATAGTTTTACTTTCTGAAAAACTTATAAAACTATCAATATCTTTATTAATTAATTTACACAAAACAGGTTTATCCATCTCTTTGCAGATATATTCAAAAACAGATATATAAAAATTTGTCATCTCCTCGATCTGACTTTCTGTCAATTTCGAACTATTATCTTCAAAAAAGAGTTGCAAGAACTCACCCTCACGAACGAATGCTACTTTAACCTCTATATTTGGAAAGTTAACCTTGTTTTTGCTTAATATAGTATTTAAATAATATACAGAAATCATTGATGGCAAATCAATTTTATCACAATTTCCAGCTTCTGCATAATCAATATGTAAATTTATTTTTTTATTATTTATAATCTCAAATACTTTAGAATACATTTTTATAAATTCAATCTCTTCACTAAGAGTTATAATAGGTTTTTGAGAAACATTAATAATTTTATAAACTAAATTTGAAATTAGCTCTCTGTGAATAATATTTTCATTTCCACTCAAAGATTTTATTAAGGTTAAAGTAAAGTCGGGATTAATCCTATTATCTAATAACTTATTTTGCAAAGCAAATGATTTCTTGCATTTTTTATATTTAGTTTTTGTCGATATATATATGTAAGACAAAGTAATAGTTACTATAAAAAGCAATATTAACAAATAAGTTTTCACTCTATCTTTTCCTAAAAGATAAAATTTTAATTCACTTTCTGAAGTTAAAATTTCTTCAACCTCTCTATCTAATAAACCAAAATCATAATTACTATTTCCTTCTCTTAAGCTATCTGATAAAAGCGAATATTTTTCTAAATTCTCTAATGATTTTACAATATTACCACTCTCTTTATGAGTCATATACAATAAATAGTAATTTTGCAAAACCTTTTCTCGATAATTAATAGATATAGCCTTATCCTTAGCTAGCTCAAATAAAAACAGTGCTTGGTTATAATCTTTTTTAGCAAGACTTATATTTCCCAATGATCCATACGCACTGATTTCGCTAGCTTTATCATTATTATTTTTAAAAAAGACCAACGCTCGCTCTATAAAATGACTTGCTTGTGTATATTTTTTATCACGAATAAGTAGATTTCCTACGTTATACAACACAATAGCCTCCATTTCGTCATTATTAATTTTTTGAAAAAATTCTAATGCACGCATATACATTTTTTGAGCCTGCGACAAATTATCTAACTTTGCATAACAAGCACCCAAGTTATTATATATTGTTGCTACTTCTTCTTTTAAGTCTAAATTATTAAAAACTTCAAGAGCATTATGATACATGCTTATGGCAGATTTAAACTGACTATTTAGCTCCATTACAAGTGCTATATTCTGGTAACATTGCCCCACTCCCATCTCATCTTTAAGCGCCAAATCTATGACCAAAGAGGAGTGAAAAGATTCTAAAGCTTTATCATAAAGGGCGAGATAGAGATAAACAAGACCTAGATTGTTATGAGCTGCAGATACTTTTATAGAGTCAATACTTTCTAAAACCTCAATTGAATTTAAATAACTCTTTTCTGCATTTTCCCACTCTGAAAGATAGTAATATTTCTCACCAGTATAGTAATGAATTAAGCCGTCAAGAGCTGCTTGGCCTGTTTCAGAAATATAATTTGGGATAGTATCCATAAACTCTTTAACAGTTCCCGAATTTACCGAGGTCTCAACTAACCTATCTAAATTAGGAAGTGTTATAGTAGTATCTTGACTAAAACTAATCGAAAAAAGTTTAATCAATAGAAACCAATTAACTATTAAGAGGAATACTTTCTTTTTCAAATCAACTATATATCTTTAATAAACACAAAAATATAAATAATTTTCTATCTATTTTGTTAAAATAGATAATAAAAAAGTCACTATCAAACAATATCGATAGTGACTTCTTTATTATTATGAATTATAAAACCTTATTCTGTATAAACAAACTTAGCTTTTAAGTCTGCAATTTGAACTTCAAACTCACCAGGTTCTGTAACTCTCTCAATAGCTTCATTTATAAATGAAACATCTTCAGGAGTTATTTCAAATTCAATATTTTTTGTTTCACCTGCTTTTATCTCAATTTTTTCAAATCTACGTAAACGACGAACATCTGGAGTTATTGATGCGAAAAGGTCTGAAGTATATAATTGAACAACCTCTTTACCATCTCTATCACCACTATTTGTAACATCTACAGAAATTTTTAATGATCCATTTTTAGATAACTTGTCCGAACTTAATTTCAAGTTGCTATATTCAAAAGTAGTATAGCTTAATCCAAAACCAAATGCATACTGTATTGCAAAATCTGACTCATAATCATATATTCCAACCATTTTAGCCTGATGCTCAGATGGTTTATGATCATAAGTAGTTAATGAGTTTGTGTAAAGCGGATATGTATAAGGTAATTTTCCACTTGGATTAATATCTCCAAATATTACATCAGCAACAGCGAGTCCACCAAAGTTTCCTGGCAAATAGGCATGAATAACACCACTCATAAATGGCTCAATTTTTCTAATTATTCTTGGCCTACCTTCATTTAAAACCAAAATCATTGGTTTACCTGTCTTAGAAAGAGCTTCTGCAAGTTTTACTTGATTTTCAGATAAGGATAAATCATGTAAATCACCTGGTTTTTCTGTATAACTATTTTCTCCTAAAGCAATAATAATATAATCTACCGATGCAGCTGCACGAACAGCTCCTTGGATATCATAAGCTTCATCAACCCAATATTTTGCATCATTATCATATCTCACACCTTCGTGGTACACAACGTTTCTCCCTCCTACTTTTGCTTTAATAGCATCTAAAATTGTAGAATATCCCTCAGAATACTCCTCCACACCACTTCCTTGCCAAGAATATGACCAACCACCATGCAAAGCACGCATACTGTTAGAGTTTGGACCAGTAACAAGAACTCTTGAATTTTTAGATAATGGTAAAATAGAGTTCTCATTTTTTAATAAAGTCATCGACTCTTGAGCTGTTTCATAAGCAGCTTGCTCAAACTCTTCGCTTCCAAAAAGTGGATAATCTTCATAATGAGTAACTGGTGTTTCAAATAGATTCAATTTCCATTTCATATTTAAAACTCTGCGCACTGCATCATCAATTCTGCTCATAGGAACTTCACCCTCGTTTACAAGCTCAACTAGATAGTCACAAAAATCAAAATTATAAGGTATCATTGACATATCAATACCAGCATTTATAGCCAACTTAACAGCCTCTTTCTGTGTTGATGCAACTAAATCCCTCTCATGTATATTCTCAATATCTTTCCAGTCAGTAACAATAACACCTGTAAATCCAAGCTCATCTTTTAAAATATCAGTAAGCATTTTTTTGCTTGCATGAACTGGAACTCCGTTAATCAAACCTGAATTAACCATAATAGAATGAACTCCAGCATCAACAGCTGCTTTAAATGGAGGAACGTGACGGTCATACAACTCAATATCAGGAATTAAGGCAGGTGTTCTATCTTTTCCAGAAACTGGAACAGAATAACCAAGATAATGCTTTGCACAAGCTGCTAAGTAATTTGGATTACCAACATCACCACCTTCATAACCTTCAACAATTGCAACACCTAGCTCACTAACTAAGTAAACATCTTCACCAAATGTCTCCCACAAACGAGCATAACGAGGGTCACGACCCATATCTAAAACTGGTGAGAAATTCCATGGAATCGCGGAAGCACGTGTTTCATAAGAAGTAATTTCACCTCCACGACGAACTAAATCTCTATTAAAAGTTGCACCTTGCCCAATTTGTTGTGGAAAAAATGTACCATCAGTAGTGTAAGATGCTCCATGAATAGCGTCAATACCATACACAATAGGAATACCTAAGCGAGTTTCGTTCATAGCAACATCTTGGATTTCACTTATGATTCTGTGCCACTCTTGAACTGTACGAGAACGGTTAGCAGGAGTGTTCAAAATTGAACCTACGTGATATTCAACAATAGCTTTACGAAGCATATCTGGATCTAATGTTAGTGGCTCAGCTGTATGAAATTCGCTTTCTCCAACAGTAACCACATCAATGGTAACCTGAGCCATTTGACCAACTTTCTCTTCTAAAGTCATCTGAGAGAGCAACTTCTCAACCTCTGGAATACGTTCTACTTTTTTTGAAGGATCATTCGATGATTCAGAGCAGCCTGCGAAGATTAGTCCAAAAATCAGCAACAATGATAAGTAATGTTTCATAGATAAAGTGTTTTAATTAGTATTTTAAATAATTATAATATTAGATAAAATAGATTGTTGATATTTTAAAAAATAAAATTAACACTTAATTTATGATAAATAAAATAGTATTTTATCATTTTTAGATAAAACATAATACAAAAGTGTCAAAAACACACTTTCTGCTATTTTATTCAGAAATTCTTCATTATAAACTCTGTAGCTCCTGACATTTTTTGAACATATTCTTTTGCTTTCAACTTTGAATTTTCATAAACTATAAAAGTTTCTGAATAAAATAAAGTTGACAATAGTTCTGCAAACTCTTTCTTATTAGATATAGTAAATCCGCCCTCAAGCTCTAATAAATCAACTGCCTCTTTAAATTTCATATGTTTTGGCCCAAAAATTACAGGAATTCCAAATGTAGCAGCTTCTAAAATGTTGTGAATGCCTTTACCAAAACCGCCACCTATATAAGCAACATCAGCATATTGATATATAAAAGATAACATACCAATAGTATCTATAATTAACACTTTCGCATCTTTGTTTTCAGCCTTATTAATCTCTGTATAGCGGATATATGGGACCTTAAGCTTTGAAATAAGAGTTTTTATCTTATCATCACCAATCTCATGCGGTGCGATTATAAATTTAAAATCATCCTGCGAGTTATTTATATATTCTACCAAAATATCTTCATCTGGTGGCCATGTGCTACCTGCAACTAAAACTTTTTTACCTGAAATTATTTTCTCAATCTCTTCAAACTTTGGTGCAGATGCAGCTATCTCTGAAACTCTATCAAATCGGGTATCGCCAACTACACTATAATTTTCAAAACCAATTGACTTTAGCAACTCTCCTGATTTTTCATCTTGAATGTAGAAATGTGTTACTGATTTTAAAATATTTCGATACCATCCACCACCTTTTTTAAAAAACATTTGAGATGGCCTAAAAATAGCAGACACCATATATAAAGGAATCTCTCGAGAATTTATCTCTTTAAAGAAGTGATGCCAATACTCATATTTTATAAAAAACACTTTTTTAGGATTGATAGCTTTCAAAAACTTTGCTGCATTCCTCTTTGTATCAGCTGGAAGATATATTATTAAATCAGCCTCTTTATAGTTTTTTCTAATTTCATATCCAGAAGGAGAAAAAAATGTTAGTACAATCTTATATTGTGGAAAATCTTTTTTAATTTTTTCAATTAATGGTCTCCCTTGTTCAAACTCTCCTAAAGATGCGCTATGAAACCAGACAACATCTTCTCCCAAATTTGCATTTTCAATTTCTTTCCATATATTCTTCCGCCCATTTTTTAAAAACTTAGCTTTTTCATTAAAAAAAGAGGCAATATAAATAGCAAAAGAGTAGAGGGCAATTCCCAAATTATAGATTATAGACATAACATTTTCAAATAAAATTAAATATATACTACAAAAATAGCAGATAAGAATTTAGAAAACACAAATTTCATTATGAAAACAAGTAGTTCCTTTAAAATTCTTATTAATTTTGTAGTTTAAACTTTATTTCATATAAAAAGATGACAGACAAAGTATTGAAAACTGATGATGATAAAGTAAAAAACAACTTCATATATCAGGAGATTGAGAAAGATTTAGCAGCTGGTAAAAATGGCGGTGCTGTATTAACACGTTTTCCGCCTGAGCCAAATGGCTATTTACATATTGGCCACGCTAAATCTATTTGCTTAAATTTTGGCATTGCTAAAGACTATAACACAGATTGTTATCTGCGTTTTGATGATACAAACCCCGTTAAAGAAGAGGTGGAATATGTAGATTCCATTATGGAAGACATCCAATGGCTTGGTTTTCAATGGGCAGGTGAACCAAAATATGCTTCTGATTATTTTGAACAACTATATGATTGGGCAGTACTTTTAATCAATAAAGGCAAAGCTTACGTTTGTGAATTAACAGCCGAAGAAATTGCTGAACAGAAAGGTACACCTACAACTCCAGGACAAAACAGTCCATATAGAGACCGTTCGGTTGAAGAGAATTTAGATCTATTTCAACGAATGAGAAATGGTGAATTTAAAGAGGGTGAAAAAATTCTACGTGCAAAAATTGATATGGCTTCACCAAATATGCACTTGAGAGACCCGATAATGTATCGTATTATTCATCAAGACCATCACCGAACTGGTGATAAATGGTGCATCTATCCAATGTATGACTTTACACACGGGCAGAGCGATTTTATAGAGGGAATTACTCACTCACTTTGCACGCTTGAGTTTGAAGTACATAGACCATTATATGATTGGTTCTTAGATGAAATATTAGAAGGACAACCAGAACCAGAAAGAAGAACAAGGCAGATTGAATTTGCTCGATTAAATATAAACTATACAGTTATGAGCAAGAGAAAACTTCTTGAGCTTGTTCAAGATAATATAGTAAATGGATGGGATGATCCACGAATGCCTACAATCTCAGGATTGAGACGAAGAGGATATACTCCTGAATCTATTCGTATGTTTGCCGATAGAGTTGGTATTGCTAGAAGAGATAACATTATAGATATTGCTCTTTTAGAATTCTGTGTGCGTGAAGATTTGAACAAGCGTGCAAAGAGAATGAATGCAGTTTTAGATCCAATAAAGGTTATTATTACCAACTATCCAGAGGATAAAGTTGAGATGTTAGAAACTATCAACAATCCAGAAGATGAAAGTATGGGAAGACGTCAAATTCCATTTAGCCGCGAGGTTTATATCGAGAGAGATGACTTTATGGAGAATCCTCCTAAAAAATATTTCAGATTATCACCAGGTCAAGAAGTTAGACTTAAAAGTGCATATATAATAAAGTGTGAAGACTTCAAAAAAGATGAAGATGGAAATATCACAGAGATATATTGTACTTATGACCCCGATACAAAAAGCGGTGAACAAAAAGTATCACGTAAGGTAAAAGGAACTTTGCACTGGGTTTCTGTGCCTCACGCAATTGATGCAGATGTAAATCTTTATGATAGACTATTTAATGTGGAAGATCCTGACGGTGATAAAGAGAAAGGTTTTAAAGAGTTCTTAAATCCAGATTCACTAAAAGTGCTTAAAAATTGCAAGCTAGAGCCAGATTTTGCAAATGCACAACCGCTCGAAAGTTTCCAGTTTACAAGACTTGGATATTTTGTTGTGGACAAAACATCAACTCCCGACAAGTTAGTTTTTAACAGAACTGTTGGATTAAGAGATAACTGGAAAAAATAATATCATATAAAAAAAGAGACTTTCTATTTAAAGAGAGTCTCTTTTTTTATAAGGGTTTCCCTATATTTTATATCCTAATTAAATGTCAATTTTAAAGTAGCACCAAATCTTGCAGGGTATCCACGTTGAACGTAAATGTTATTATCACCTGTCATATCAGAAACATTAAAAAGGAATGCATTATACTTGGTTTCAAATATATTCTTTCCCCATACTTCAAAGCCAAATGCTTTTTTCTGAATAGAAATGCTACCGTTGGTCATTCCATAAAAATTTTGTTTCTCACTATTATCTTCGGTCCAATAAATATCTCCCACACCTGAATATTGTGCGTTAAAGGTTAGTCTATCAATCAAAGATGATGCGCCGAATGCAAAAGAATAACTACTTCCAACAGCCAGTGTGTGTCTAGGTGCAAAAGGGATATAATTCCCTGTATAATCGACAATATCATCCTTAACGGCCATTTGGTATTTAGTGAATTTTGCATCTGCAAATCCATACTCTCCAAACAGAATAAATCGTGGTGTTGGATTATATCTAAAACTAAATTCTGCACCTTTACTGTTAGATTTTCCTGCATTTTCAATAATTCTGCCAGCACGACCCTCGTCAACAAATTTCACAATCTGAATATTATCAACATCTATATTAAATAGTGAAAATGTTGTAGCCAATCGACGTTTAAAAAACTCAGCTCGTCCACCAAACTCAAGTGTCCAGCTTCTTTCTGGTGAATATTCAAGTTGCTCTTTTAACGGTGAATATTCAAGTTGCTCTTTTAACGGTGTATCATCAACCATTCCGTCTGGAGCTTGGTCTAACAATGCAGCTTTCATAGCATTTTGTAATATTTGTGAAAATGCTTGTTCGTTATAACCACCTGTTTTATATGACTTAGCTGCCGAAGCATAGATATATGAATGGTTATTTATTTGATATTTTAGTGTTGTTTTTGGAAGAATCTCAAAGAAATCCTGACTAAATTTATCTTGCAAAGTAGTGTCAGCTTTTAAGGAAATGGAATAGGTGGCATCATTAGGAGGTGTTACAACAACATTATTCCCTTTACTAAAAGTATGAAAATCAATAACACTCTTTTCATAATCAAATCTAACACCAATAGTTCCTGACAACTGTTCTACACCAAATAGTTTATTGATAGTAGATTGATGAAATAAAGCTGCTCCACCAATAGGCTTTTTATAAACACCAGGCAAATTAATCACAGATGATGAGTATTTTATATCAATCATTGGATTACCAATATTTGTGTCAAGAATATTTTGCAATGCAGCCACCCCATCTTCTTTTATATCTACAGGGGCATCAATTTTTCTATTATCATAAAATCCAAACAAACCATAAACCCACTTGTAATTTTTAGAATTATCAGACTTTATAACTACCTCCTGACTAACAGAATGCTGTGTCTGTTGCTGACGAATTGAAAAAACTGAATCTGAGGTAAAATCTTGGTCCACACGCATATCGTCTTTCAGATATTGATATCCTGTTGTAGAGTTTATTGTATATCCGTTACCTTTATAAAAAATTGTCAATCCCTCTGTTAATAAATTTCGTCTATATAATGATGGCTCATTAAAATCAGATTTGGTTGAATCAATGTGCATATACGGAAATGCACCTTGATCTAAATAGTCGTAAGAAGATGAAAGTAAAAACTGTAGTTTATCTGTTGGTTTCCACTCTAACTTTATTTTTCCACCTACATTTTCAGAATCATCAACTTTTTTACCAGTATATGAATTATAAAAATATCCATCATCAGATTTATGATATCCAGCAACTGAAATTCCAAACTTATCATTAATCTTTGTATAGTGTGATAGCGATGCAGCCTTATGTCCATAGTTTCCCATCGTTACTTTTGCTGATGTTCCTTGATATGTTAGTGGTGAAAGTGTATAAATATTAACCACTCCACCAATAGAGTTTCTACCGTAAAGCGTACCCTGTGCACCTCTCAAAACTTCAACTCTCTGAATATCCATAAACTCAAAGTCAAAAGCCGATGGGTTAAAACTTGGCACATTATCAACATATAAACTCACTGTTTGCGCACCATAACGGGTACCAACTCCTCTAATATAAATAGGTGTAGAAACCTTTGAACCATAAGATGGCACAAAAAAGTTTGGAATAGTTGCACTCAACTCTGGCAATGACTCAACTCTATGATTTGTCAACTGACGTGGCGTTATAACAGAGACTGCAGTTGGCAGGTTTTTTAAGTCATTTGTCTCTTTTACAGAAGTGGTAATCACTACCTCATCCAAATAGTAAGCTTTTATAGTATCTTGAACTGTTTCACTACTGTTTTCAATTCCAAATAAACCGAAAGTAATAAAGAATAGAAATGATATAACTGAGAAAAATCTTATTTTCATCTATTTCGTTTTAAAAATTATTTTAAATTAAAATCATCAAAATGTTAATTGCTTAATCTTTTCAACCTCAAAAGTAATTAATTTATAAACAAAAACGAAATAAAAACAAAAGACTCTTTATATAATTAGGTTATTTTATGATTTTAAATTACTTATAATTGATATTCTTAACAGAGTTTTTAAAATAAATTTAAAGACTATCTATCCCTATTCTTTTTCAGTTAATACATACATGCTCCCTTTTCCTTTTCCTATCATTGTTAGGACTTGCTCTTTTCGTAAATATTGCAAATCTTTCTTTAATGTACTTAAGCTAATTTTAGGAAACTCTTTTGCCAAATCACTTACTTTTATAGGATCATTATTTGATACAAACTCTTTTATTAATTTTTGCCTTTCGTTTAAATAAGCACCTTTTGATTTAAAAATGTCATATTTTTGTTCCAATTTTTCAGTAAGAGTTTTCAAGCTTTCCAAAAAGAAAATCATCCACAAATCTATACGTTCATTATTTGTTCCTCTATTTTTTTGCCCATTCATTAAAGCCTCATAATAAGCTTTTTTATTTTGCTCAATATGGTTTTCAAAAGAAATATATTGAATAAAAGAATAGTTGTTTTGTAATAAACAAAGTGTTGTCAACAATCTTGAAAGCCTCCCATTTCCATCTTGAAAAGGATGGATGCTCAAAAAATCATAGATAAAACTACCTATAACAATAAGTTGATGAATAGTTTTTTGCTCAATTTGTTCATTCGTCCATTCAATCAATTTTTGCATTTCAGCAGTTACAAGTGCAGGTTCAGTTGTTGCAAAAATTGTGTGTTTTTCTCCTGTTGGATAAGTTGCCACAACTTTATTTGATAAAAATTTATAAGTCCCTCTGTGTCGTTCATCTTTATCACTATATTTAAGTAATAATTGGTGCAGTTGCTTAATGTAACTTTCAGAAAGTCGGATTTGTGAATAATTATCGTAAATTAATTCCAAAACTTCATAATATCCAATGACTTCTTGCTCGTCACGTGTTTTTAGTTTTGTAATTTTAACGTCATTCAAAAGATTTTTCACTTCTTGGTCAGTTAATGTAGAACCCTCAATTCTTGTAGATGAACCAATACTTTCGATAGTGGCTATTTTTCGCAACTCTTTCAAATAACGGTTTTCATATTTTTCAGCGATATCCCATTTCCCTTTAAACCCGTCTATATAACTAATGAGTTGCAATATTCTTTGGTTGGTTACAAAATCAAAATTGAGCTTTTGAACAAACTTATCCATATCATATCCGTATTTTATCCATAAACAATAGTATAAAGATAAAAACTATCCATATAATATCCATATAATATCCATATTTTACCCATAAAAGTTTTATATAAAGTTATTAGTTAAACTTTTCTAGTTACTACCTTCATTTTAAAATCTCTTTAAATAGACAACTTATTAATTTTAAAACTATTCTACGGATAAAACTTATAGTCTAATACCTATAATATTGAACTGCCAAAATAAATCACTATTTTTGTTTTAAATAAATTGAATATTATGGCAAAAATCACAAAAACCATTTTAACTAAAATAGGCTTATATAATTTTGCATTAAAAATATATTTTAAACTAGAGCATTTTAAAAATTGGTGCTCAGTTTATATTGGTCTTCCAATCTTAAAACGTTCTGCAATATTAAGAAAGATTCATTATTTACTTTTTTCTTCTCTGTTTAATCATGAGGCAAAGATGTTTGTATATGCACGTCACAACTATCTTTCAAAAAGAAAAAAGAACAAAAATCCTATATTATTGCGACGACAAATTCATAAAATAGAGAAAGGATTAATGCACAATCCTCGTAAACCTATATTTGGATTAAGCTATATAAAAGAAACAGTTGATGTATTTGCTAATCTCTCAAAAGATGCTACAACTGAAAAGACGCTTCTTGATTGGTCTTATGATGTATTGGTAAAGTACTTTTCTGTTGTTTCATCACATCCTAAAATTGATGCAGCAAAAGAAAAATTCACCAACTGCAATTACAATAAAATCAGCACTATTGAGCATATTCCCTATGTAATAAAAGAATTTGCTAACCCCAATAGTTTTGAAGAAGTTATTCGTGGGCGAAAATCTGTTCGTTGGTTTAAAAAAGATGAAATTCCACCTCGTGATATTATAGACAAGGCTGTGGAGTTAGCCACCCTTGCACCTAGTTCGTGCAACAGACAATCTTATGAATTTAGGATTTTTGATGACCCAAAACTGTCTACAAAAATTGCCTCGCTTGCACCGGGCGCAAAAGAGTTCAGCAAAGATGTGCCTATCACAATTTTGGTAAATGGCAAAATGAATGTTTCACCATCAAAAGGAGATATACATCTTATGTATATTGACGCATCACTTGCTGCGATGAATCTGATGAATGCCCTTTATAGCTTAGGTGTAGACTCATGTGCCATTAATTGGCCAGATATACCAAAACTTGAAAAAGCACTCAGAAAAGAAGTTGATATTGAGGAATATAGCAGGCCAGTTATGATGATTATTGCTGGATATGCCAAAGAGAATAGTATGGTAGCTTGTAGCACACGCAAAAGTGTGGAAGAAATTAGAATTTATAACAGATAGAATGAAGTACAGAATTATATATGGTGGAAATTTTGTAAATAAAGGTGCCGAAGCTTTAACATTATCAGCTGTGGATATTTTAAGAGAAAAATTCCCTGATGATGAACCTGTTTTGCTGAATCTCTTTCCTAATAAATTTGGTAAAGAACTAAATATTTATGATTTCAAAGTTGTAAATATGCATATAAGAACACTTTTTAGAATGCACTTCCCAATTTTGAAGTTTATTTTAAGAAAATCTCCAAAAAGTGATGATGAAAAAGAGATTAAACAGCTTTTTGAAAATGCAAAAGGTTTTTATGATATAAATGGTTATGGAGTTAGCGCGCATAATCAAGACGCAATCTGGACTTTAGCTACTATGTTTCCAGTATTTTGGGCACAAAAAAAAGATATTCCTGTGATATTACTCCCCCAATCCCTCGGACCATTTAACTTTAAAGGATGGAAAAAATTATTTATAAAACCTCTGATTAGAAAATATTTGAACATTCCAAAAACAGTTTTTGTAAGAGAGAATGAAAGCGTAGAAGAAGTAAAAGCAATAAGAAAGTCTGAAGTTTATCACTCAAATGACCTTGTTGTTCTAAATCCTTTAAAAATTACAAATAGTTCGGAAAATAGCATAGCAGTTATTCCAAATAGACAACTTACAAATTTTCTTCCTTTTGATAAAGTAGTGGAAATTTTCACAAATGTGATTAAAAATATTACTGATAATAATTATAAAGTTTATCTATTTGCTCACTCTACAGATGATTTTAAATTATGCCAAAAAATATATGATAACTTACTTGACAACAATAACGTAACACATTATAGTGATAACTTTTCAGTAAGAGAGACAGAAGAGATTTTAAGCAGAATGAAAGGGGTTATAACATCTCGATATCATGGGTTAGTTCATGCTTTGAGAGCTGGAAAACCTGTAATGACAATAGGTTGGGCAAAAAAATATCATTCTTTACTAAAGTCGGTGGGGCAAGATGAATTTTATAGTGATTTAAGTAAAAATCATAATATTAATGAAATCTATACCATTCTAAATAGTTGGTTAGAAGATGGATTAAATAATAGTGAATTTATAAAAAACAGGATATCAGAAATTCAAGCACAGTCTAACTTAAAAGAGTACTTATGAGCCATTCACCCATAGCGCTTTTTGTCTATAACAGACCACTGCACACTGCAAAAACTATAGCTGCATTAACTAATAATAGTTTAGCTAATAAATCAGAGTTATTTGTTTTTAGCGATGGAGCAAAAAACGATAGTGATATAAAAGATGTTGAAAAAGTTAGAGGGATGTTCAAAGGCTTAGGTGGATTTAAAAATCTAACGATCGTAGAAAGGGCTTCGAATGTGGGTCTCGCACAAAATATAATTGAAGGAATTTCTGAAATTTTTAGATTATACGAAACTGTTATCTGCCTTGAAGATGATTTAATTACTTCGCAAGGTTTTTTAGAATATATGAATGATGCTTTAAGGTTTTATCAGAATAAAAATATTTTTTCTATTTCAGGATATCTACCGCCAATTGATATACCATCAGGCCACGAGTATAGCACATTTACAGCAATGCGCAATAGCTCTTGGGGGTGGGCTACATGGCAAAGTAAGTGGCAAAATGTAGACTGGGATGTATCAGATTTTAATAAGTTATTATCCGACAGGAAAAAGAAAAAACTATTTGAACAAGCTGGAAATGACACAACAATGATGCTTTTGAAGCAACAGCTTGGAAAAATAAACTCGTGGAGTATTCGCTTTAATTATGCAGCTTTTAAGATGGGAGAACCGACTATTTACCCCACAAAATCTCTTATTATGAATATTGGAGTTGATGGAAGTGGAACAAATATGAGGTGGAGTGAAAAATATCAGACTGAGATTGTGGAGGAGATATCAAGCAGCAACTTTGCGCCAGCTGAACACAATAATCAATTGATAAATAAACACTTCAAAGAATTTTTTGACACTTCATTTATTAGGAGAGTTATTAATTTAATTAAAATAATTTATTATAAACCAAGATTTAAAAAAGCCCATAAAAAATAATTTTCATGGGCTTTTATTGTTAATAAACTTGTATATAGAAGATCATCCACACTTAGATGAACCACAGTCTTGACAAGTCAAACAACCTTCTTGATAAACAACATTTTCTGATGAACAGTTTTCGCAAAGTATTCCTTTTTTAGCTTTTGTTCCGTTTGGAACGTATCTCTTTAAGGCACGCTCAACACCATTCTTCCAGTTGTTTATGCTCTCACTATCCAACTGTAGTCCAGATACTAAATTAACTACGTCTTCAATAGGCATTCTATTTCTTAAAACACCCGAAATTAATTTAGCATAGTTCCAATACTCTTTATTGAATTTATATGATAATCCTTCAATTGTTGTTTTATGACCTCGCTTATTCACATATTGGAAGTCATATCTTGAAGTACCATCCTCTTCGTAATTTTTAATAATTTTTCCTTGTTGTACTGATTTTGGCAATAAAATGCCTTCATCATCATCAGCCAAGCCTGTAAAAATCTCATAAGGTTCATCATCAACCAAACCAACAAAGGCAATCCATTTCTCTTTATTATTTTGAAATCTAACAATGTCAGCTTCAAGCACTTGAGGACGTTTATTTGGGAATGCACCTTTGTCATCTTTCGCTTTTGTATCTGTATTAGAAATCAATACACCCGAACGGCTTCCGTCGCGGTAAACCGTAACACCTTTACATCCGCTCTTCCACGCCTCTACATAAAGTTCGCCAACAAGCTCCTCTGTAGCTGTTGATGGCAAGTTAATAGTAACACTAATTGAGTGATCTACCCATTTCTGAACAGCACCCTGCATTCTCACCTTGCTTAACCAATCAACATCATTAGATGTAGCTTTAAAATATGGTGATTTTTTAATTAGTTCATCTATCTCTTCTGTTGTGTATTTATCTTGTTTCTCAATGCCGTTAATCTCCATCCAATCAAGGAACTTATGGTGAAAAACAGTGTACTCTTCCCAGCTATCTCCAACCTCATCAATAAAATCAACTCTTGCTTGAGGGTCATTTGGATTAACTTTTCTTCTACGCTTATAAACTGGCATAAACACTGGCTCAATACCACTACTTGTTTGTGTCATAAGACTTGTAGTACCAGTTGGTGCAATGGTCAATAAAGCAATATTTCTACGACCATATTTAGCCATTTTATCATAAAGTGCTGGATCAGCCTCTTTAATTCTATTAATTAGAGGATTATTTTTTTCTCTCTCTGTACTATATATTGGAAATGCGCCACGCTCTTGTGCCATCTCAACCGATGCAGCATAAGCAGCAAGTGCTAATGTTTTATGCACTTCTACAGAAAAATCAGTTGCTATATCACTTCCATAACGTAAACCTAAAGCAGCAAGCATATCACCTTCAGCAGTAATTCCTACACCAGTTCTACGACCTTCTGTTGCTTTATGTCTAATGTTTTTCCAAAGATTATATTCAATTCTTTTAACCTCTTTATCTTCTGGGTCACTATCGATTTTCTCTAAAATTGCATCAATTTTCTCAAGCTCTAAATCAATAATATCATCCATTATACGCTGGGCAAAACGAGCATGTGTTTTAAATTTATCAAAATTAAACTTCGCATTTGCTGTAAAAGGATTTTCTACATATGAGAATAGATTTATTGCTAATAATCGGCAGCTATCATAAGGACATAAAGGAATTTCACCACATGGATTTGTACTTACCGTTTTATAACCTAAATCTGCATAACAATCAGGAATAGACTCGTTAATTATAGTATCCCAAAATAAGATACCTGGTTCAGCAGACTTCCATGCATTATGTACAATTTTTTTCCAGATGCCATTTGCGTCAACCTTTTTCTTCATTGTAGGTGAGTTAGACTCAATAGGATATTGTTGTTTATAATGTTTATCTTCGATAACAGCATTCATAAACTCATCATCAATTTTTACAGATACATTTGCTCCTGTAACCTTTCCTTGTTCTAATTTAGCATCAATAAATTGCTCTGAATCTGGATGCTTTATAGATACACTCAACATCAAAGCACCACGGCGTCCATCTTGCGCAACCTCACGCGTTGAATTTGAATAACGCTCCATAAATGGCACAATACCAGTAGAGGTTAATGCTGAATTTTTAACCGGAGAACCTTTCGGGCGAATATGCGACAAATCATGACCAACACCACCACGACGTTTCATCAACTGAACTTGCTCTTGATCTATTTTCATTACACCTCCATAGGAGTCAGAATCTCCCTCATTTCCAATTACAAAACAGTTGGAAAGAGAAGCTATTTGAAACTGGTTACCAATACCAGTCATTGGCCCACCTTGTGGAACAATATATGTAAAGTTTTTAAACAATTCATATACCTGCTCTACAGATAAAGGATTAGGATATCGCTTTTCAATGCGCGCAATCTCACGTGCTAACCTCCAATGCATATCATCTGGAGTAAGTTCATAAACATTACCTGAGGAGTCTTTTAAGGCATACTTGTTAACCCAAACACGAGCTGCTAACTCGTCACCCTTAAAGTAATTTAAAGCCGCATTATACGCGTCTTCGTCGGAGTAGGTGTTCATTACAATGTCTTCCATTGTATCATGATCAATTTCTGTCTTCATTTTATTTAATCAAAGAAAAAGGTTAATATATTTTAACATCATTATTTTCACAGTGCAAGTTACAAAACGAATTTATTTAAGACAACTAAAACATCAATATTTTTTAAACAAAAATCATAAAGTTGTCCAAAACAAAACACTAAAGATTTGCTATACAACCAATTACCATTTTTAAAAAAGCCGAAAGTTATCCAAAATAAAAACTTTATTTTAAACTTGTTAAAATAATTGCAAAATTCGTCAAGCCTGATTCTCTGACAAATAGGGCAAGAAACACTTTTTAACACCCAAAAATAGCCTCAATTAACATCTTTTAATTCTTGAAATTTGCTCCTTAATACAATAGCTATTCT
The DNA here is from genome assembly GCA_964532085.1 of uncultured Marinilabiliaceae bacterium. Taxonomy (GTDB): domain Bacteria; phylum Bacteroidota; class Bacteroidia; order Bacteroidales; family Marinilabiliaceae; genus CAZHHH01. The sequence continues at coordinate 14,533 of CAZHHH010000003.1, read as the reverse complement.
TATGAAAAAACAGTAGAAAGCAAATCTTTTTAATATATTTGTCAAGAAATTAAAACCAGAAAAACAAAATGAAAAAAGCTCATAATTATATCAGACAAATAATCTTGCTCAACTTGTTAATACTCACTACTAACAACGCATATAGCAAAATAACTAACGTTCAAAGCACTTTCTCATCGCAAGCATCTTTCAACAATAACAACAATATGCCTCTTTGGTTTTATGCAAATAATCAAGGAAGATGGAATTATACAGAAGGCAAACAGTGGCTAAATACACTATCATCTAGCTTCACTTTTCAACCAAACCCTCACTTTAAAACAAAATTATCAGCCGAACTCGACTATCTGCCTTTATCGAACTATATATATATACATAACTATTCAGCCACTGTAAATCTTTATTTTTTACAAGTAACAGCTGGACAACATCTATTTGCACCTATATTTGAGAGTGAGAACCTCGGAACAGGCTCATATCTTTTTGGCAAAAACCACAAACCTCTTCCAAGAGTTACTGCAGGGATACCCACATTTACTCCTCTTCCATCTCTTTTAAAATTTATTGAGATAAAGGGTGAAGTAAGCTATGGTAAATTAAATGACAAATGGCATGGATGGGAACACAAAGACGAATATCTCCATGAAAAATATGCTTATATAAGAGTAAATGTAGGAGCGGTAAAACCCTATGGTGGTTTAAGCCACTCTGCAATTATGGGAGGTTACAAAACTGATGGCAGTAAAATACCAGTAGATATAATAAATACATTTTTCGCAAAAGGGAGTGATAAGATTGGAGGTGGTGATGCTGCAAACGCTGCTGGAGCACACATGGGTTTATATGATTTTGGTGCTTATATTACTAATTCGCACAGTAATGTACATATATATTATCAAAAACCATTTGCAGATGGTTCTGGAATGAAGATAGTATCACGAAATAGAGATCAAATTATAGGAATAAATTGGCACCTCAAAAATAAAAATCGACTACAACTTATAACACTAGAGTGGATAAACACATCTCACCAATCAGGAAAAGGATTGCCAGACTTTGCCGATGACAATGGAAGAATTTATACAAGCAAAGAAATCAGGGAAATAGGATTTGATGAATTTATGGCTATGTATGATCAATATAAAGATACACCATATACTGAGAAAGAGATTGATATATTTCTAAAAGATTATTTTAATTATGGTCATAAATATGGTGGACGTGATGGATATATGAGTAATTATCTATATCCTGCTGGGTGGACATACTATGGAAACATAATGGGGAGTCCACTTAATTTGACAAATCAACAAATTGCTCATAAAAACCCTACTTTGGGCACCTACACAAAAAATCTTATAGTAAACGATAGGTTTAAAGCAATACACATTGGAGCAAAAGGAATTTTATCTTCACAATGGGGATGGATGTTAAAAACTACTTTCACTAAAAATTATGGCACCTACTTTCAAGAATATCCTGGGCGATATACGTGGCAAAGAACTGAAGATTATTTTTTCAAAAATGGCCTATATCAAAGCTACAACTATGCAAACATCTCTTTTTCGCCAAACAAATTACCTAATATGCAACTAGATACAGAAATTGGTTATGATTATGGTGAAATAAATAAGAATGGTGGCATAAAAATCATAATCTCCTATACTTTTTAAAGTTTTTCATAAAAATCTTCAACTTGAAACATTTTTATACGGTAAATATGAATAACATTATTTATCTTTGAAGGAGCTATATATATAATTATTCACACGAATATCCCAAACACAGATATGGTACATAAAGAAAAGGCTAAAACAATCAATACTTTTATCATAATGCTTGATGTTTTAATTGCATTAGTAAGCTTTAATTTATCCATTTATATCAATCTTGAAAAATTTTTAATATTATACAATAAAGATAGTGTCATATATCAACTTTTAATAATCATAATATGGACACTTATTGGTGGAAGTTTTAAAAACAGCATATTATATAGATCTAGGCCTTATTCGATGGTTCTAGTTAATATTTTTGGGCAAGTCTTTGCAGGAATAACTCTATTAATACTATCTGCTTGGACATTAAACATCTTAAATATAGGACTTTACCATTTAGTAACATTCGGGATACTCAACTTAGTACTAGCTTTTTCTACAAAAACATTAATCTATTATTTTTATAAAAGAGCCCGTAGAAAAGGACACAACTCTCTAAACTTGGTTATAATCGCTGATAAAACTGGTATTTATCTAACGCGTCAAATTTTGAACCATCCAGAGTGGGGATATAAAATATCTCATATTATAAGTTCAACTCCAGAGGAATTTTCTAATTTCAACATTCCTATATTATCAAAAGATACTGATTTAGAAGATTTCTTAAGAGGAAAAACTACAGACGAAGTCATTTATTGTAGTAGAGACAGTGAGACCAAAATCATTGAAGAGTATATTAACATATGTAATGATTTAGGCATAGCATTTAGAATGTATTCGCCATTTTTTAATATGTTAACCAACAAAACACAAATTCAATATTTTGGAACAACCCCTCTTTTAACCATTTCTACAACTCCAATGGATTATGTGAAATTACAGATTAAAAGATTTTTCGACTTCATTTTCTCACTAACAGTTTTAATTTGTCTTTCTCCAATTTTTGCAGTTTTAGCACTTATTATAAAGATAGATTCTCCTGGCAAAGTATTCTTCAAGCAGAAGCGAGTTGGACTTCGAGGTCGCCACTTTTATGTTTATAAATTCAGGACAATGGTGTCAAATGCCGAAGAACTAAAAGTTAATCTCGCTGAGCAAAATGAGATGGACGGTCCAGTTTTCAAGATGGTTAATGACCCAAGGATAACAAAAGTTGGAGGATTTTTAAGAAAATATAGCTTAGATGAATTACCACAATTCTTTAATGTTCTTAAAGGAGAAATGTCTGTAATTGGACCTAGACCACCAATTCCTAAAGAGGTTGAGGAGTATGAGAGATGGCAACTTAGACGACTATCTATGCGCCCTGGTCTTTCATGTATATGGCAAGTATCTGGACGAAATGAAATTCCATTTGAAGAGTGGATGAAAATGGATTTAGAATATATAGATAATTGGTCATTAAAATTAGATACGGTTTTACTACTAAAAACAGTCCGCACAGTGTTAAGAGGCGACGGAAGATAATTTTTATTTTAAAAATGAAAATAAGCAGAATACTTTTTTTATTATTCATAACCATCACCATTTGGGGCTGTAAACATTATGGATTACCAAGAGGATTTCCAAAAGTGAATAAAATGGCCGATATATTGGTAGAATTACAAATTGCAGAAGCTCTAATTACTCAAGAATATAACTATTCAAAAACCAACTATGAAGAAGTACCTAAATATTATAAATATATTTTAGAAAAACATGGATACACTGCCCAACAGTTTGATTCCATCAGAAAATGGTATGCACATCATCCTGATTTATATGTAGAAGTTCATAAAAAAACGATCTCGAAAATAAGCAGAGAAGAAGCAATAATTAAAGCACGAATAGAAGAGGAAAAAAGGATAGAAAAATTAGAAAATGAGGAGTTAGAAAAACTAAGACAGCTAAAAAATCTTTGGAATGACTCTTTAACAATAAACCTTTCACCAACTGATACTATAGATAAATTCTTAGATTTCAATATAAATGTTGACACTCTAAATCTTGCAGGCGAAATTGAATTTTCTGCAAAATATAAATTCTTAAAAGAAGACATGAGCAAAAATCCTGAGATTATGATTATAACTTCATATAAAGATTCAATCAGTGATACTATCACCAAAAAAATCCCACACTCTTTTAACCAAAGGGAGCATAAAGTTACAATAAACCTAAGAGATACCATCTATCCAGATAGTATACACGGGTATCTACTTCTTCAAGACAGCACAGAACAAGTAAATGTTACCATAGAAGATATCTTTTTAGAAAACATAGAGAACAGTTTTAAAAAACAACCAAAAGAGATTGAATTTAAAGAACGGGAGATAATTAAAATTGAGTAAAATAGTCAAATCATTTGCATCCCATTATATCTTATTGCCAAATGCAGAGCTGGGTAAATGGCCAGTTATCTCGATAAATAGCAACGGAGAAATATTATCCGTCGAAAAACGAGATAACTTCACAGAACGTCCCAGTCTCGAGATGCACCCAGGAATAATAGTACCTGCATTTATTGATATTGCTAACAATCAAGCAAAAGAAGAGATAAACATAAATCTTCATCATGCAAAAGGCACACTAATAGTAAATGATCTATTCACTATAAAAAACAAATGCGATACTGTCGAGAAAAAGATTAAAGAGTCTGCAAAACCATCTTTTATAGAGTTAAATAACAAGCCAATTCTTGAAAGAATTATAGAATATCAAACTACAGAAAACACAAATATAACTGAATCACTATATTGGGCTACTCAGTGGGGAGCTGAACAAACTAATTTGAGTAAAAAAGTAGGAAAACTAGAAGTTGGCTATTCACCCGGAATTATTGTTATACAAAATATAGATTTAGCAGAAAAGAGAATTACAAATTATGCCACAATTAAGTGGTTAAACAAACCAATACTGTAAAATGGACATTAAAAAACTATTTCAAACAGCTTTAGTAACAGCAGTTAATGCAGGAAATGAGATTTTAAAGATATATAACAACAAGGAGTATAACATTCAAAACAAAGCAAATGATACTCCAATAACCGACGCAGATTTAAAAAGCCATAATACAATTATAAAACAACTCTCTTCGACAAATATCCCAATTATTAGTGAAGAGGGTGACGAAAAACTGTGGAATACAATAAGAAGTGAAAAGTATTACTGGTTAATAGACCCACTTGACGGCACTAAGGAGTTTATAAATAGAAATGGCGAGTTTACGGTGAACATTGCTCTGATGGAAAATAATAGTCCAATTATGGGAGTCATTTTTATACCTGTTCTGAATCTTTTATTTGGTGGAATTGTTAATAAAGGCGCTTGGCAATGGAGTAATTTTGAAAAGGAGAATATTAATATAGAGTCTGGAGAAAAACTCCCATTAAAAAATAACAAAGATTATTTTATTATCCTTGGAAGTAAAAGCTTTAGAAATACCAAAACTGACGAATTAATTGAAAAAATAAAGTCTAAAAATAAAATTGTAGAATTAAAACGTGTGGGTAGTTCTCTTAAATTCTGTCATATTGCATCTGGGCAAGCAGATATTTATCCACGATTAGACAATATTATGCAATGGGATGTTGCAGCAGGAGTAGCTATTTTGCTAGCTTCAGGTGGGGGAATTATGAATATGACCAATAAAAAAAGCAAGTTATTTCAAAATCAAGATTTAACTTTTGAAAAATTCATTGCTTGGAACAAAGATGTAGATATAAATCAATATATATAAACAAAAAGGAGCACTAATTAAATGCTCCTTTTATTTGTTCTAAATATACTGATAAATTATCCTCTAATAGCTTTTATTCCTGGTAAATCTTTACCTTCAAGATACTCTAATAATGCACCTCCTGCTGTTGAAATATAGCTCACATCATCAGCCATTTCAAATTTATTAATACATGCAACTGAGTCTCCACCACCAATTAGTGAGAAAGCACCTTTTTTAGTACCGTCAACAATAGATTGAGCAACAGCGCGTGAACCTTTTTCAAAAGTTTCCATTTCAAAAACTCCTACTGGGCCATTCCAAAGTATAGTTTCTGAGTTTTCAATCACCTCTGCAAATTGTTTTAAAGTTTCTGGACCTGCATCTAAACCTTGCCATCCATCAGGAATTTGATCAACTGGAACTACCTGTGTGTTGGCATCATTAGAAAAAGCATCAGCAATAACCACATCTGAAGGCAAATAAAGTTTCACACCTTTTTCTGCAGCTTTTTTCTCCAACTCTTTAGCTAACTCTAAATAATCATCTTCACAAATAGAGTCACCAATCTGACCTCCACGTGCTTTAACAAATGTAAAAGTCATTCCACCTCCCAAAATTAAATTATCTACTTTATCAAGCATATTTTCGATAATAGTAATTTTTGAAGATACTTTAGCACCACCCATAATAGCTGTAAATGGGCGTTTTGGCTCTTTTACAACTTTATCTAAACTTGTTACTTCACTTTCGATAAGATATCCGAACATTTTATTTTCAGGAGCAAAATAATCCGCTATAACAGCTGTTGAAGCATGCGCACGATGAGCAGTACCAAAAGCATCATTAACATAAACATCCGCTAATTCAGACAGCTGTTTTGCAAAACCTTTTTGTCTCTCTTTCATCTCTGCCTTAGCAGCTTTCACTTCATCATCACTCATAGAGTCAGCAACCTCTGCTTTACCCTCTTCCTCTGCATAGAAACGTAAGTTTTCTAATAGTAAGACTTCACCAGCTTTTAGCTTAGAAACTCTTTCTTTAACTTTCTCACCTACAGAATCATCAATAAAATCAACATCTACACCCAACACTTTTGACAAATGAGCTTGAATATGTTTTAATGAAAAATCTGGATTTACCTTGCCTTTTGGACGACCAAAGTGTGACATTATTATTAACGAACCACCATCACCAATGATTTTCTCCATAGTTGGCTTAGCAGCCTGAATACGAGTATCATCAGTAATTTCAAACTTATCGTTTAACGGAACATTAAAGTCAACACGAACGATAGCTTTCTTTCCTGAAAAATTAAAATTTTCAATCTTAGACATATTATTAAAATTTATTTATTGTATTGTAATATTAAATTATATGCTTTTGATAAACAAACCGTAAATATACAAAATGGAATTTTAAACTCGATAATTTAATTTATATTTTTTATATAGAAGGAAGGGAAAACAATGAGCAATGGATAATGGACAATGAACAATGAACAATGAACAATGGGTGATTATACATTTCACTTTGAAAATTGCACATTGATAATTGTACATTGATAATTGTACATTAAATGTGAGTTTTCTGTTTTT
>CAZHHH010000003.1:0-7423 GCA_964532085.1 uncultured Marinilabiliaceae bacterium | reverse complement strand
AAATTATACTTTGTGGAGCTGGAGGGAGTCGAACCCTCGTCCAAACAAGTAAGCCATACGCTTTCTACATGTTTAGTCTATTATTGGTTTTCGTGAACTATTTGGAAACAGACATCCTGACAGTTCCTTATCCTCTTAAAGTTTTCGCTATTGAGCAGAGGCTCATCGCAAGCTATTCCCGAAATTTCTACACCCCCATATCAAGCCGCCTCAGGAAATGGCACTTGGGAGATGTCTTGTCTAAGCTCCTAGAGCAAAGATAAAGCTAATCTACTATACTTCGATTAAGCTGCAAGAGCGTAATTTGTTTCGCCAGTTAAAAATTTTGAGATATACGTTTTTCGAGATTTCATCCCACTGCTCGACATGCTTACATACCACCTAATCTTGCTGTCAAATCCATGTCAACCCCAATTTTGTGATACGGAATTTAATATACAAAAACTATTCCACAAATGCAATATTTGTTCTCTAATTAGATAAAAACACTTTTTGATTTCGTTTGTGGTGAAGTTTTGTTTGTGGGGGGAGGAGGATTCGAACCTCCGAAGTCATACGACAGCAGAGTTACAGTCTGCCCCAGTTGGCCACTTTGGTATCCCCCCGAAACTTTATTGGAATTTGTTAAAAAAGAAAGAGCCAATGGAGGGATTCGAACCCACGGCCTGCTGATTACAAATCAGCTGCTCTGACCAACTGAGCTACATTGGCATGGTGGGTAAGCTTTCTATATCGCACCGCTACAACCACCTACCCTTGCTTCCGTCAAGACCTGGGGGAGTTCAGCAGGAGCTGGTCGTATAGGACTTACCCGACGACAAAAGTAGAAAAAATATTATAGACTGCAAACATTTTACAAAAAAAAATCACTTATTTTTAATCTTTTTTCCTACTTCATTGACAATCAAAATATTAAATAACGAACAATTTTTCAACAAAAAGATATATTTTTATAAAAAAACTGATTTTTCAGAATTACTTTGTATTTTTGAAATCAAATTAACTATCAAAAATATGGAAATAGATAAAAAACCAATGGACAAAAAACAATTTACGCTAAAATCAGGTGCAATTCTTGGCGGATTACAATTAGCATGGCTAATAATTTTATACCTTACTAATAAACTTATCGGATCTTCTCTATCGTCAATGATTTGGATAATAGCTGCCGTATTTCTATACTTAAATTTAAAAGCATATCGAGATGTATTACATGATGGAGTGATTAGCTACGGCAAAAGTGTTGGACAAGGTTTTAGACTGAGCGCACTAGCCGGAATATTTGTTGGTGCTTTCTATTTTATATTAATTAAATTTTTAGATCCAGACTTTGTTAGAAATATGATTATCGAAGCTGAAGAAGCATATCTAAATATGGGAATGCCTGAAAGCATGATTGAAGACATGAGTTCTATTATGGAAAAAAATATTACCGCTTGGACAATGTTTTTCTCTGGACTACTCAATAATATCATATACGGCCTAATTATTACCTTAATTATATCTATATTTATAAAAAAATCACCAGCCAATCCTTTTGAAGAGGCAATGAAAGACATATCAGAAAATTAAACAAAACAAAATGCTTGATTTATCCATTATTATACCTCTTTTAAACGAAGAGGAATCGCTACCAGAGTTAAATAGTTGGATTTATAAGGTAGTAACTCCTTTAAATATAAAATTTGAAATTATCTATATTGATGATGGCAGTAGCGACAATTCATGGGAGGTAATTCAGGAGCTTTCTAAAAATAGTCTGGAGGTTAATGCCATCCGATTTAGACGTAATTTTGGAAAGTCTGCAGCACTAAATTGTGGATTTGAAAAAGCGAAAGGTAATGTTGTCATCACAATGGATGCTGATCTCCAAGATAGCCCAGAAGAGATACCAGAACTGATGAGAATGATTAATGAAGAGAGTTGGGACATGGTAAGTGGTTGGAAAAAGAAACGATTTGACCCTTTAGGCAAAACCATACCAAGCAAACTATTCAACAGAACCGCAAGGGCTGTTTCTGGTATAAAACTGCATGATTTTAACTGTGGCTTAAAAGCATACAATAATGATGTAATCAAAAATATTGAAGTCTATGGTGAAATGCATCGATATATACCAATTTTAGCAAAACAGGCAGGTTTTAATAAAATTGGTGAAAAAATTGTGCAACATCAAGAGCGCAAATATGGAGAGACTAAGTTTGGAATGGAACGATTTGTAAAAGGGTATTTAGATTTACTATCTGTAATGTTCATTTCAAAATTTGGCAATAGGCCAATGCATCTTTTTGGCGCACTTGGAACACTTATGTTTTCAATAGGATTTCTGTCAGCCTTATGGCTTGGATTGAGAAAACTATATTATGTAAATGTTGGAATTGTTGCCCCACTTGTGGTTAAAAGTCCATATTTTCACATTAGTTTAGTATCAATGATTATTGGAACTCAGCTTTTTATGACTGGCTTTTTAGCTGAATTAATATCCAGAACAAAAACCGACAGAAATAAATATCAAATTAAAGAAGTTATAGAGCAATGAAATTTTATAAAAGTATAGCTCCGTGGTATGATTATATTTTCCCCACATCTCCAATGCAATTAAAATTTATCAACTCCAAAATTGGAGATTTAGATAACAAGAAAATAGTTGATGTAGGGTGTGGAACAGGAAATTTATCTATTTTATTAGGAGAAGCTAATGCAATAACAACTGGGCTTGAACTCGATAGCAAAATGGTTGAAAAAGCTAAAGAGAAATCAGCTTCATTGCAAAATATATCTATAGTTGAAGATAATATGCTAAATATCTCTTCACTATTTCAACCAAACTCTATAGATGGAGTAATTTGCTTTGGAAACACGCTAGTTCATCTCCTCAACGATGATGATATTCTCTCTTTTTTAAGTCAATGCAAAACTATTTTAAAAAATAATGGCAAATTACTTATTCAAATTATCAACTATGATTTTATTTTGGATAATAAACTAAATGGCTTACCAACAATTGAAAATGATAAAATCACCTTTGTTAGAGATTATGAATCTCGAGAAGATGGACTTGTCAATTTCAATACTAAACTTACAGTAAAAGAGAGTGGCGAAACAATTGAAAACTCTGTCGCGCTCTATCCTGCAAGAAAAAAAGAGCTTACAGAACTGATTGAGAAAAGTGGAATGGAAGCCACCGCTTTCTATAGTGCTTTTGATGGTAAAGAATATAGTAAAACATCGCTACCACTAATTGTTGAGATTAAAAACGAGATTTAATCATCTCTACAACTTTTTGATCGATGGGAAAAGTGAAGTCCTCTACTGAAAGCTGATTAATGGGTGTTAATCTTAATATCTGAGGCTCTTTTTCCGTCGCTTCAATATGTTTAGTTAAAGTAGGAATATTATTTTCTGAAATGATATCTATAATATAATAGATACTTATCAACTGAGTTTTCTCAAAGTATAGAGCTTTTTGAAAGTAATCTGTTGTATAAAGATGTTCTTTTACCTCAATTTTATACCCAAACTCTTCCATAAACTCTCGCTCAAGACACTCCAAAGTGCCCTCGCCATATTGCAATCCGCCACCAGGAAACTTAGTCATTTTTATACCATTAAAAAGCTCATCACTTATTAATAGTTTGCCATCATTTATATATATACCGTAAACCCTAAGGTTGAATGTACCATTTGGATAGTTCGACATCACAAAAAAATAAAAAAAGGTCGGGGCGTTAAAAATTCATTTTGTAAACCGTGAGAAAGTAACGTGCCCCGACCCAATTATTTACTAACAATTAAAAATTTCATTAGAGAGTTGAATCGATAAACTCTTTTATTTTATCAACATCTAATGGATGATACCAAGATATTGATTTATCTCTATTAAACCAAGAAAGTTGCTTTTTAGCATAATGGCGAGAATTTCTTTTTATCAACTCTTTTGCTCTTTCTAAATCATACTCTCCATCAAAATGTGCAAATATCTCCTTGTAACCGACTGTATTTAACGAGTTTAATTCTCTATGTTTATACATCTCCGTTGCCTCTTCTAGCAACCCTTGCTCAAACATTATTTCAACTCGCTGATTTATCCTATCATACAGCTTTTGCCTATCCATATTAAGACCTACTTTAATGATATTAAATGGTCTAACTGCCTTAGGATTAGTTCTAAGTTGTGAATAAGGCGTCCCAGTCATAAGACAAATTTCAATAGCGTATATAATTCTTTTATGATTCTTTAAATCAACCTGTTTATAATACTCAGGATCTAATAATTTCAGTTTTTGCTGAATATATTCCAATCCATTTTCTTCATATTCTCGTGCAACCTCATCTCTCAACTCTTTATCAACTGTTGGCAAAGCATCAATTCCATTACAAAAGGCATCAACATATAACATTGAGCCGCCAGTCATAAAAAGCAAATCATTATTTTCAAAAAGTTTACTGACAGTTTTTAACGCATCTTGTTCAAATTCATAAGCACTATAATAATCAAAAATTGACTTTGTACCCACTAAGTAGTGTGGCACACGCTCCATTTCCTCTATAGTTGGGGCGGCAGTTCCTATTTTTATCTCACGATAAACTTGACGAGAATCTGCAGAAATTATCGGACTATTATATTTCTCTGCAAGAGAGAGCGTCACCGAGGTTTTTCCTATCCCAGTTGGACCAACAATAACTACAACACTCTTTTTATCCATCAATATTAATTTTAATAATAATCATCTGGAAGAGAATCTAAATCTATATCATCAGAGAAATAATCATCTTCGTCATCATAATAATCATCCTCAAAATCAATATCCATCATATCATCTTCCTCTTCATCTATAATTTGAGGAGGGATATCACCTTTTAGTGTAGTAGCTACTGGTGCAGAGAGGTTTCCCTTATCAATTTGAATCAACTCCATAAAAAGAATTCTCTCATTAAATATATCATAGACATAAATAAATCGCTCTTTTCTTTCTAACAAAAGTTCCTCCAACGTCGCCTCTTCCATCAGCTTTACTTCGCCCATACTACCATCGCCCATATCCATAGCGACAACCTCAACCTCTTTATTCCACTCTCTATCTGTAATAAAAAAAGAGGAGAGATGAGATGGGTCATAATCTAATTTTTCCTGAATGAAATCATGTAATTCTTGAAAGGTAACACCACTATCGATGGCAATATCAAAAAGAAAATCATCCGATTCATTACTAATAGCCCTTATATGATAAATCATTTTGTATAATTCTTTGTTCTATATATAACAATCATCGCTTATATCTGTTAAAGTAACGATTAAAGTCCAATAATTGTTATTAAAACAGAGTATGAATTACAAAAATATTTGAATTTCAGTAAAAAAGAAACATTATTTCAAACAAATAGTTTATTATTCAAATAAATAGCAATTTACAATAGTTACAAAGCGCGATTTACCCCAATTCATACTATTTTTATATGATTATTTCAACAACAAACAGATTGATATAAGAGTTTTTTAACTTAGATTTGCAACTATCAGAGTAATTCAATATGATTTATAGGAAACAAAAATAAAATTTAATATTATGAGCAAAATTGCAAAAGACATTACAGAGCTTATTGGTAAAACACCATTAGTACAAATTAACAAATTAGCTCCAAAAAATGGCGCAACTGTAGTTGCCAAGTTAGAATCATGGAATCCAGGTGGATCTGTAAAGGACCGACCTGCATACGCAATGATTGAAGCAGCTGAAAAAGCTGGCAAAATAGATAGTGAAACCGTTATAGTAGAACCAACAAGTGGCAACATGGGCGTTGGACTTGCTTTAGCATCAGCTGTAAAAGGATATCGTCTAATATTAACTATGCCTGAAAGCCTTTCTATCGAGCGTAGAAAACTTTTAAAGAAGTTTGGTGCTGAGCTTGTTTTAACTCCAGCAGCAGGTGGAATGAAAGCTGCTATCGAAAAAGCTTTAGAAATTGCAGAGTCGCATAAAAAATCTTTTGTGCCATTTCAATTTAAAAACCATGCAAACTCAGAAGCTCATTATAAAAACACTGCAAAAGAGATTTGGGAAGATACAGATGGCAAGATTGACATTTTTGTTGCAGGTGTTGGCTCTGGTGGCACAATAACAGGTGTAGGAAAATATCTAAAAGAGAAGAATCCTGATATTAAAATAATAGCTTTAGAGCCTGAAGATTCACAGGTTTTAGCTGGCGGACAACCAGGGCCTCATAAGATACAAGGAATTGGAGCTGGATTTATACCAGACATTTTAGATAAAAGCGTTATTGATGAAATTGTAGCAGTATCAAATGATGATGCAGTTCAGCTTTCGAATGAAGTTGCAAGTAAAGAGGGAATATTAGTTGGAATATCTTCTGGAGCTGCACTTTGGGGAGCTATTGAAGTAGCAAAAAGAACAGAAAACAAAGACAAACTTATTGTTACTGTATTTCCAGATACTGGCGAAAGATATCTAAGTATATTTGAGATGTAGTCAAATCCCTAATCCCTAACCCCTAACCCCTAATCCCTAACTCAACAATCCCACAAAACAAAAAAACAAAGTGATTTCATTAAACCACTTTGTTTTTATCCTCTTATAAAACCTAAAAACTACATTCATTGGTTTCCCAACAAATTTCTTAAATATCTTTATTCAATCAATAATTTCTTCTGTATCGAACCACTTTCTGTTACAATATTAAGAATATATAAACCATTTTGCAAATCTGAGACATTAATTTTATCATAAAAATCATCGGATTTGCTTTTTATTAACATCTGGCCATTTATGCCACTAATTTCTACTCTTAAAATTCGAGATTCTGATACAATATTAACATAATCTGTTACTGGGTTTGGATATACTGAAATACCAACATTTATCTCTTGCGAGTCTACGCTTGTAACTATAGAAAATCCTGAAACAATAATATTATCAAATCTATTATTTCCAGAATCATTTTTTGCCCCATCACCTGTAAATCCTATCCTTAACATAAAATCTTCATTATCTGAAACATTTTTCTTGTCAGACAGATCTAAATCTATTAATTGATACTGCTCAGTAATTAAAATATTTTTTAATAAAGTCCACGAACCAGTTGAAGATGTTTTATATGAAATTCTCTGTTTTTCTGAACCTTTACTTGTTCTTGTTACAGCATAACTTATTTTTATATCCTCGTAGTTTTTTGTTGATATCTCAAAATCTAAATATCTATTGTTAGATGGATTTCTAACCCTCAAAGCATTTCCATCAACATCACCTGCTAGAGCATTTAGCTCTGTTCCCTCTTTTACTCTATCCATATATCCATCACCAACACCAGAATAATACAAGAGTCCTGGTACACTTTGAGTAGAAATATCAGCTTCAACCTGAGTCAACTCACCTTGTGGCAAATTGTTAAAATGCCAATAATGTAT
>CAZHHH010000002.1:32628-56264 GCA_964532085.1 uncultured Marinilabiliaceae bacterium | reverse complement strand
TTGTTACTTCTGATATATTTTTAATAATTGCTTCAGTATGTTCTCTTCCTGTTGTTTCAAAACTGTAATGATTTCCATAAAGTGGGTCATATTCAGCCTTTTCGAACAGTAGCACATCGGTCAACTCCAGCTGTTGGTCAGAAGAGTAAACGGTGTGTAAATATCCTTCATACTCTTTTCCTTCATAATCAGTATATGCACTCCAACTTTGATTGTGTGTTGTTTTTTGAATAATATTCAAGTCGCCAGTAACAAAATTGTAGAAAACAGTCTGTTTTATATCTCGATTATTTAGTGATTTTGGCAGATATGAACCAGATGAGACCTCCCAACTATCTTTAAATTGAGTCTCGACAACTATTGTATGTTCATCAACCATATATTTATAGCTGTCATAGTCATATTGACTGTATCTTTGGAATTGTGGGAAAGTTGTGTAATCCATTTTTCCACTTATAACATACGCACTTTTAGAGCCATCATCAAAAGTGTGAATTGCATCATTACCCACATTAACAAGTGCAATGTCTTTGATATTTGTAATTGGCATAGCTGTGATTTCAAAGTCTATATTAAAATTTCTATCTATTGAGACTATGGAAGGACATCTTTTATTAATAAATAACAGAAATGCACAGGTTGTATATCTCTCTTCATTTAATTCGCTATTATTATCCAGTAATAAAGCAAAATTCTCCTTTGCTGTAATGTCTTCAAAAACTGTTTTTTTATCTTCATAGTCATAGTAACAGTAATAGACTACATCATCCTCTGTTACATCACTATTTCTTTTATAATTAACAACTACTGGTTTGTCAGTTGTGTTATTTTGTAAAAACAGAACTTTTGAACCTAAATAAGGCACTGAATATTGTAGATTCTCTTTTTCAAAATCTTTATCTTCTTCATCAATAAAATTCCAAATAAATCTTTCAACATAAGTTCCTTTGTTATCCTTTTTAATATTATTAAGAAGATAAGAGTATGGATTGCCATTCTCATCTAAAAGTGTAAATTTTTTATTTTGTCCGCTGAAAATGTATGTTACATAGTTATTATATTCTTCTCCAAGAGTTGTTGAATGAAATGAACTTAAATAGTAATCTAAATATGCTCTCCAGGTAAAATTTATTGGGGAGTATAACAGAGTATATTCACTTAAATCTACAGGGTCAAAAGATGGTTTACTATAGCTTCTGATGTAGTGAAGAAATGCACTTGAAATATTTGCATCACCAGATTCTACACGAAATTTTTCTACAATTGAGAGAATGGGAGTAGTTCTCGCATCCCACGATTGAGCTAATAAATCAAAAATACTTTGACCATATTGGCTTTCATTTCTTGCTTCCATTAGGATTAGTTCTGGTTCGGTATCTTTTAGCTGACTTTCATTCCAAATTACTCTATCAGCAAGAGGAGCGTGTGCTTCTGCGAAAAAATAGTTTCCAAGAGAAACACCAAAATCTACATTTTGAACATAGTGCATATACTCATGAGCTAAAGTGCGCCTAATATCATCTAAATCTGATGCAAATTGGGTGTTCAGATAAAAATATCCACCTGCATATCCTGCTGAAGATATATAACCAAGAGCTCCATCAGAACCAAGGTCACCAACATAAACAATGAATTTTTTTACTCTTAAAATTGGAATTGTCTTTAAATTATCAATTTTATTTATAATTTCTTTCATGTAATGAGCTATATCTTGAATCATATAAGGTGCTCCACCTTTCTCTGGGTCTGTTTCTGATTCATGCCAAGACTGGAGTGGATTGTTACTATTATATTTTTTGTCATATGCATGATATGCATAAAATTCACTACTAAATTTTGCATTTTTATATATAACTTTCACCTTATCATTTTCATATTTATAGCTGTATGACGGAGCTGCTAACTTCTCCAACCAACTTAATTTTGTTAAATGGTTTGTTTGAAAAAACACCTCATTGTTAAATGATACTCCACCGCTTTTATACTCTACCCATTGACGCTCTTTTTCATCATAATAGGCTGGAGTAATTTCTGGTATTTCATTATCATCAATTTCAGTTATATCAATGTTTTTTAAACTTATTTCAATTAGCCCATTAAATTCTTCTAAAAAATCAACAGAAACATCATATACCGAACTCATTTTATATCCCTCAGGTGCAGGTGGTGGGTCAGCTAATTTTGAAATTGATAGTCTAAAACTATTCTCGTTTAATCCACGTGGGATACTAACTTTAATGCTATCTACTTCAATAGTAAAGTCATTTTCAACCACATTTATAACTTCGCTAAAAAGTAGTTCCTCTTGATATGGTGATGCTTTTATTGCTTTGCTAATGATTGGGTCGCAGTTTGATTCTTGTAAAACACATCTATACCAAGCTGTTAATTTTGGTTCAATAACAAGTTCATCATCTGTCATTGAAAAAACATTCTCATAAAGCTCAGCTTCTTCCATCTGTTTAGATAGATTTTTCCAAGTTTTATTATCGGTTGATATTTGCCAAATAATATCACCACGTTTTTCATAAGGTGATACAAATGTTATGTTGTTGTTTTTAACTTCTTTAATATGAATATCATTTGAAAAAAGAAGATGCGACTCAGGATAGAGAGATGCTAATTGCTCTTGCTCATCCATCAAAATGAAACGAATAACTTCACTATCTAAATGTCTTATTAGAGGCACATCGTGATTGATTGTGCGACAGTAATAAAATTTATCCTCATCACCTTTTTGCATAGTTATGGTTAAATAAGGCGAATCATTAGAGTAATCGCCTTTATATAGACGATCTTTCTTCATTTCAGGATATTCAAACCAAAAATATCTATTTTTAGGATGATGCAATCTTGATATTTCTCTAATATCAATAATTGTCTCTCTGTTAGGAAATACTTTTATTACAGTGTCATTAACCTCTGCAAATGCCTGAGATCCACTAGAAATAAAGCTATCTTCTGAATAATCGTCAGGCATATCTCCAAAAATAAACTTATTTTCAGAAAAATCTACTTCTCGAATAGACCCGTCAACAATAGAAGCTGGTAATTCGCCACTAATCTGATTATTTGAAATGTCGATTGAATTATAAAAGTTGTCATTTGTCTTTGGTATTTTTCCTAAATTCTCAAACGCGTCAGGAAGCGACGTTAGCATATTGTGTGAAACAGAAATATTTCTAAAAAAACTAACAAAGCATAACTTTAAAGGAAATTCTGTAAGTTTATTGTGTGATAAATCTATATTACCAATTCTACTTTTTGCACCAAAATTTTCGGGCAAAGTGGCAATTTCATTGTTTGAAGCGTTTATTGACTCTATATTTCCAACAGAAAAAATAGAAGCTGGTAACGTTGTTAATTTATTGCCATTAACTTTAAGTTCTTTAATATCTAAATTTGCAATTTCATCTGGAAGAGATGTAAATTGATTGTTTGCTAAACTAAAGCTAAACCAGCTCACCTTCGCCAAATTGGCAATTGTAGCTGGAACAGCTCCTTCTAACTGATTATTGCTAACATCAAAAGAGTATGTTTTTGTAAAATTTCCAATTTCATCAGGAAGAGTGCCACTTAACTGATTTGAGTTTAGATGAAAATTTTCAAGTTCTGTCAAATTACCGATGGAAGTGGGTATATTCCCTGTTAAATTGTTTTCTCTTAAATCTAAACTTTCAAGCAAATTTAGATTTCCAATGGATTCTGGAATTGAGCCTCCAATTTGGTTATGCCCAATTTCTAACTCTTTTAATCTATTAAGATTCCCTATATTTCCAGGAAGAGTGCCTGTTAGGTAGTTATTATTTATTTTTAATATCTCTAAGTTTGTTAGATTAGTTATAGAAGTTGGTATTTCTCCTTCTAAAAGATGCTGAAACTCTAGCTCTTGAAGTTTTGTTAAATTACCAAACTCTTCAGGGAAAGTACATTTTACATCATTAGCCATATAGTTTTTTATGGATAATTTTTTCAGATTTGGAAGTTTTGTAAATGTATTTATATCTACTCCTTCAATTTTAGCACTTATGACAAAACTTTCTAGTGCGGTTAAATCTTCAATTGCATCTGTAAGCGTTGCAAAAAGTTGATAAGGCTCTATTCTTTGCCCTAAATTAAGCCCTTTTACTCTTCCACGATTAAAATAAATTCCAGGCCAGCGCGTAACTTTTTCTGATAAGTCCCAATAAAAATATTCACTTAAACCACCTGCAATAGCTTTAAGTGCATCAATATCATCTTCATTAAAGCCGAATGGTGTGGTGGAAACATTGACTACACTATTAAAATATCCGGCATAAACTCTCCCCCCGTGGTCTTGAATTGCTTTGCCCGGAATTAAAAAATAGCCATTATCTCTTCCAGCCCAACCAAAGTTTAAGTGATAATATCCATTACCATCAACGCCATCAACAACAACGGCGTGACCCGGACTAGCTCTTTCGCCAGCAATTGCAACATATACGGGACGATTGCACTCTAATTCATAATAGATGTCATCAAAATTTGATGAACCTTTGTAAATATGATATCCATAAAACTTTTCTAATGCATATTCATAATCTGATGTGGTTGGCACACTTCCCGAGAGGTGATAACTCATTTCCATTGCCGTGCCTACATCAAATGAGAGTTGCTTATAATCGGCAGTTGTCATATTTTCCCAATCAAGAAAAGTGTTACCATAATCGGCACAAAATTGACCATATTTCGGATTTGTATAGCAATGGCTACCAATACCATAATTTGGAAATTGATGAAAAAGCATTATTTGAGTAAACGCAGTTACCACGCAGCCAGACGGACTTCCACCCACTTCTGAATGGTAAAATTGATTTAATGAAACACCTCTTGAATCTAATAATGGGGAAATTGCTGGATAAATATTTCCACTTTTCAAAAGGCTACTGTTATTTTCAATTCCTTTAGTTTCATATTGAGTAATTAATGCTTTTAAACCATCTGAAGCATTTTCATAATCAAACTCTCCTGCGTCTGAATATCCAACTACAAAGTTTGATTTATCATCGCCAGCAATTAAAACAAAACCAGACTCTTTATTCTGAAAAACTGTTATAGCACTTTTTTCTGTCTGATTAGATTCATATTTAACAGTTAATTTAACATCAGAAGTTGTAGATGATTTTAACTTGCTCTCTTTATTAAAAAAATTAGCTGCTCGCTCATGTCTTGTTTGACTATTTATCTTTGGAAAAAGAAATAGTGATACAAATAAAAAGAGATATTTTACTATAGATAATATTTTTCTGTTTGTAGTCATAGTTTTAGTAGATTAGATGTTTTTTAACAACATGATTGTTTCTCACATTGAGGTATAAAAGATATACCCCCGATTGCAGCTCTAATTTAAAATCTGTGGAATTAGAGGTTTTACTTCTCAGATATAATATTCCATTACTATCGTAAAGGGCAAACTCCACACTTTCTATTAATTTTTCATCAAACTTTATTGACAAATTTTCTTTTGTAAGTGTTGATTCTATTTTAAAATTAGAATCATCATCCAAATTGCTGTTTTTATTGTTATCAACATATATTGGAATAGAAATTTCACAATTGTTTTTATCTAAAATAATTAACGAATAACTGTTTCCTACTTTAGGACTGAAAATTATAGATTCATTGGTACCAAGCGTTTTTTCATTTTCCATCCATTTGTATGAGTATGGAGTTGCTCCTCCATCAATATCATATCCAAAAATGGTTAATGCTGTTGGTATTTCATTGGGCAATGCATCATCAAAAAGCGCATATCCATCAAGTTGTTTTTCAGATTGCTCTGGAAGTTCCATCTTAATAACAGTTTGGCTGTATATTGAGATGGTTACTATTGAAAATATTATTGTTGTTAAAACTCTCATGGCGCATTAATTTAAAGGTAATACAAATCTAAATCCAACATTCAATGTTTTGAGGCAATCTGGTTCGTCAGGGTGGCCAGTATCGCCCCAACATTTTTGAACACCAGATGGGTTAATTCCATGTCTATATTTGACTTTTAGTTCATCTTGCCATATATACCCACTTTCGAAACTTCCACCTCTTACCACCTTTTTTGTTCCAGTTTTTGGTCCTTTTGGGTTTACAGTTGCGCTAACACTACTACCATCTGGTAAATCTACATTTTCTTCATTTGTTTCGTAAGGTTCACTAAACCAGTTAAAACACCATTCATATACATTTCCTGACATATCATACAGTCCGAGCGAATTTGGTTTTAATTGTGCTACATCCTGTTTTTCTTCACAATTACTATAATGCCATGCAACCTCTTTTGCTTCATCGCTTCCAGCGAAAATGTATTCGTCTCTATTCACTCCTCCCATTGCTGCATATTCCCACTCTGCTTCGGTTGGAAGTCTGAAATCATATCCTAAAGTGTAACTTACTTTATTTAGAAACTCACCATTTATTTCATCCCAAGAAACTGCACTTACAGGTGCTTGTGGCTTACTTCCTAGTTTGTCTGCAGCATCTTGTTCGTAGCGATAATCAAGTAAAATATCATAAGGTAAACTTCCTATCACAGACTCCCAAAACTCATTGGTCACCTGAGTTTCACAAATATAATAGGAGTCGAGACATACATAGTGAGAATATCTAGCTGGCGCAAAATCACTTTCACCATGCATAAAACAACCACCTTCTACATAAATCATTGAGAATTTTATATTATCTATCTCAAAATCTATTTTTGGTGCACCGCTTTGACGTATTGTAACTGTTTTGGATTCATTACCAGATTTAAAAGTAACAGATGCTTGTCGTGGTGTGAAATAATTTTTTTCTAAAGCCAGCAAAAGCCCCATTTTAGAATTTTCACTATCCCACGCACCAAGTTTTATCCATTTTGCATCGGTTGTTGCAGACCATTTTTTATCAGATTCAATTATTAGAAGATAGGCAGAACTATTTTCGTTTGCATTGATTTCTTTTAACTCTTCCTTTGGAGTGTTTTTAAAACTGAGATAAAAAGTTTTATTTGGATCAGGTTTGTCTGGCTCTTGTGGATTATCAGGATTCACAGGAGGATTATCAGGGTCAATAGGTTTATCTTTAGATTTGGAGCATCCAAACAAAGATATAGCCATAACAATAATTGCCGTAATATAGACAGCCTTACTTTTTTTCATGATTTAGTATTTTATAAGAAGTGCTATAAAAATACAATAATTATCAAAAAAAGTCCATTTTTTTTACTATAAGTTTTTAATATTTTTGCAATAAGTTCACATGTGCAATTATCAATGAACAATGAAATACCAATGTACAATTATCAATGTACAATGTTTCAAATCATTGTAGATTGTTCATTGTAGATTGCAGGCTTTAACAGTTAATATGATTGTAAAGCATTGCGAAGTTTTTCAAATCTGGCTTCATAATCTTTCATCGACAGTTTAATGACCTCACGTGCTTCTTCTGCATTATAAACGTGAGTAATTTCTGATTCACGAGTTGCACCTGGCATATCTTTATATGTTAGGAAATAGTGTTTCAGTCTTTCCATTACCAATTCTGGTAGCTCACTAACATCTGTAAAATCTCCATATACAACATCACCACGTAGCACAGATATAATTTTATCATCTGCATGATTGTCATCAATCATTCTAAATCCACCAATTGGAATAGCTTCTGCTATTAGGTCGCCATGCATAACATCTTTTTCTGTCAGAATACAGATATCTAAAGGGTCTCCATCTCCTTTCACCTCTTTTTTGCCTGTTTTTTCAGCACAAAAGTTTCCTACATTATCACCACAATAAGTTTGTGGTATAAAACCATAAAGAGAAGGTGTAACGTTGGAGTACTTCTGCGGTCTATCGATGCGTAGATATCCACTTATTTTGTCTATCTCATATTTAATTGTGTCGGTTGGTACAACTTCAATAAAACATGTAACAATCTCTGGAGCATTATTACCAATGTCAATCCCATGCCAAGGATGTGATTTATATCTTAAGCCCATTAATCTGCCGATTGGGTCCATTAAACTGTTTGTTGACATATCTTCTTTTTTTCTTTTTGTCATCTGATATTCTAATAAATTCTAAAATACAAAATAAATGATTTATTGCATATAATAAAATAATTAAAGGTAATACTATCCTAAATAATTGTTTGAATCTCTATACTCTACAAAAAAATTCAATCGAGAAAGAAGACCTAATCCCTTAGCTATAAAGCACGAAACAATACGACATATTGTATAGAAAGTATATTTTTTGTATATTTGTTATCTTTTGGAAAACAAATTAGCATTTTCAGCTAATGACATCCTCCATATTTTTCAGCGTATTTTTCTTATTAACACTCGTTGCTACGCTGCAATATCATGACTAGCACCCTAACAAATCTATAACTACGTCAATTATAACTTTAAAATAAAATTTAAAATTTATGAATTATCAAGTCTTTACAGCAAGAAATTATAAAAACATACCACAAATTAAAAAATTATCACCTGAGGATATTCACAGCATTGATGTTGTATCGCAGGTGCTACCATTTAGAACGAATAATTATGTTGTAGATGAATTGATAGATTGGGATAATTATAAAACAGACCCTATGTTTATTTTTAATTTCCCTCAAAAAGAGATGCTTCGTACAGAACACTTTAATACTATCTCTGAACTAATGGTAAAAGATGCGTCAGAAAGTGAGATACGAGATGCAGCAAATATTATTCGTGAGCAACTAAATCCTCATCCTGCAGGACAGGAGCATAATTTACCTTCTTTTAAGGGTGAATTACTTGAGGGTGTACAGCATAAATATAACGAAACTATGCTTTTCTTCCCATCACAAGGACAGACTTGTCATGCTTACTGTACTTTTTGCTTTCGCTGGCCTCAGTTTGTTGGTGATAGTGATTTAAAATTTGCTATGCGTGAGATAGATACCATAATTGATTATTTAAAGTCGCACCCAGAGGTTACGGATATTTTATTTACAGGTGGTGACCCGATGGTGATGAGTGCTGCAATTCTTGATACGTACATATCTAGAATTTTGAAGGCTGACATTAAAACCTTACAGACAATTCGTATAGGCTCTAAATCACTCTCTTTTTGGCCATATCGCTATTTGACAGACTCTGACTCTGAAGATGTTTTAAATATTTTCAGAAAAGTTGCTCAATCTGATAAAATATTGAGTTTTATGGCACATTTTAACCATCCAAGCGAGTTAAAAACTGAAGCGGTTAAAAAAGCAACTCAAAAGATATTGGATACTGGTGCACAGATAAGAACTCAATCTCCACTATTAAATCACATCAATACCGATGGTGATGCGTGGGCAGAGATGTGGAAAAAGCAGGTTAAAATGGGTATGATTCCCTACTATATGTTTGTAGCCCGTGATACTGGTGCTAAAGAGTATTTTGGAGTACCTCTGACAAAAGCGGTTGATATTTTCAGAAGTGCATATACTCAAGTTAGCGGAATTGCAAGAACTGTTCGTGGACCAAGTATGTCATGTAATGCTGGCAAAGTAAGAGTAGTTGGAAAGGAAGAGGTTAATGGTGAGGAGGTTTTTATTCTAGAATTTATACAAGGTCGTAATAGTCAGTGGGTAGGGCAACCATTCTTTGCTAAACACGATGATAATGCTCTATGGATTGATGAATTAACACCAGCATTTGATGAAGATAAATTCTTCTTTGAAAAGGAGTTATCAGAAATGTTAGAATAATAACAAATGGTCCATTAGCCAAATTATACATAAAATAATCAATGCTCTACTCATAATGGTGTTTTATTTAATAGAATACAAAGATATTTATTATTCTATTATGCTTTACCCCCAACCCCCTAAAGGGGGCTAATAACCAGCGAGTTACAAATTATCAACAGGTCTATAAGTCCCCTTTACCGCGTCTAGTTGAAAGCAAGAGGGAAACAAAGTTCAGCAAAGCTAATTTAGGGGTTATACGTTGTATTTTAAAATTTTCTTTTTGGACAACTCTGATTTGTTATATTGAACTTCGTTTTCTTTTAATGAACAATTTAGAATAATAACAAATGGTTTGATTAATTATTTTAAGAATCAAAAGAAAGTAATAGATTTGTCTTTCATTTACTGTTTTATCTGAAATTGATTTTCTAATGAGTAAAAGAAAGATTGTTGAAACAATAATAAAGATAACTTTAAGCCTTGCAGCTTTATATTTTGTGTTTTCTAAAATTGATTTTAGAGAGGTAGGACAAGCTATTGTAAATGCAAAATTAAGTTGGCTAGCTTTAGCATTAGTCATCTTCTCATTATCGCAAATAGCAGCTTCTAAACGTCTTTTGATTCTTTTTAAATTAATCGATAGTAGATTAACATTTAAGCAAAATATAAAACTTTATTGGCTTGGTCTTTTTTACAACCTCTTTTTACCGGGTGGCGTTGGAGGTGATGGATTCAAAATATATATATTAAATAAATATGAAGATATAAAGCTCAAAAAGATTATTGGGGCAATATTATCAGATCGTGTAAGCGGACTTGTTATAATTGGGGTTTTAATTCTGTTATTGACCTCTTTTTTACAATTACAATACGATATTCTCAAATGGAGTTGGCTATTAATTCCATTTGCATTTTCAGCATATTATATTTTTCTAAATACATTTTACAAATACCTTAAACCTGGTTTTTTCCAAACTTTAATATGGTCTACAATAAGTCAGTTGGGGCAAATGATGGTGGTGATTTGTATTTTATTTGCGCTAAATGCTTTTAAAATTGAATTATTAGGTAGCTACTTTTTCCTATTTTTTCTTTCTGCAATTGCAGGGGCCCTGCCAATAACTTTGGGTGGCATTGGAGCAAGAGAGTTTGTATTTATGTGGGGAGCGACATTATGGAATATTAACCCTACTGTTGTGGTTTCATTGAGTCTTCTTTTTTATATTGTTTCTGCAGTTAGCTCATTGCCTGGGTTAATGTTTGTTTTTAAGCCTTCGGAGATATTACACGCCACTGACAAAAAATAAACTAACTATATCCAATAAGCATCATCTAATCAACTGCGCCCTATTTGTATCAAGCTTTACAAAAATAAAAAGTAATATTGTAAAGCCCCAAAGCGATGAACCTCCATAACTAAAGAAAGGTAGTGGAATACCAATAACGGGTGCTAGTCCAATAGTCATTCCGATATTAATAGCAAAGTGAATTAAGAAAATAGAGGCTACACCATATCCATATATCCTACTAAAATCTGAATATTGTTTCTCTGAAAGGATTATTATTCGAACAATGAAAAAAGAGAACAATATTATTACACCAGCTGTGCCTAATAAGCCCCACTCCTCTCCAACTGTACAAAAAATAAAGTCTGTACTCTGCTCAGGTACAAAGTTAAATTTTGTTTGAGTCCCTTGCATAAATCCTTTTCCTAAAAACCCTCCTGAACCAATTGCTATCTTTGACTGATGAACATTATATCCTGCACCTAATGGGTCATCTTTTAAACCAAGCATCACTTGAATTCTTGTTCGTTGATAGTCAGAAAGTATCTCTTCAGTAAAATAGTCCGTAGAAAATGCAAAACCTATAGAACCCCACAATAGCAATAAAGAGATGAAAAGCACTTTTGCACGCTGAATAAAAGCTACAACTAAAAGATATAGAGAACTAACTCCAACTGCTATAAATAGGGGTGTGAATATATTCTCTTTATTAAGCCATTGATGAAAAATCAAATATGAAATAAAGAAAGTAATTACAAAGACAGATAACATAATTGCCGCCTCTTTTCTAACTCGCTTATATAATAAATGAACTATCATACTTAGAAAAAGTATCAGCAAAATTATATTATTAGAAATAAGCAAAGTTGCAATAAAAACAGCAATAGCAATTATACCAAACAGTATAAAATATGGTGACATTCCCTCTCTAAAAAAGACCAAAGCAAAAGCAAAGAATATTAAAGCTGAGCCAGTATCATTCTGCAAAATGATTATTATCATTGGTAAAACCCATAATATTCCCAATGTAAAAACATCATTTAGCTTTTTGAAAGAGAACTGAAATCGACTCATGACCCGTGCCATGGTTAGCGCCATAGCAACTTTGGCAATTTCAACAGGCTGAAAACGCATGCCCCCTACTTGAAACCACGATTTTGCAGCATTAACCTCAACACCAATAAAAATTACTATAAATAGAAGAAAGACACTTATTATATAAAATATATAAGAGAACTCAACAAAAAACTTGCTATCAATAAGCAAGATTACACCAATGGAAATTATTGATATCCCAATCCAGATAAGCTGTTTAAAATACTCTTTATTGGTATCAATTGTAAAACTTGCACCTGGTTCTGAATTTGCTGCATAGATATTAAACCATCCAAATGCTACTAACAAAAAATATAGTAGCACCAAAACCCAATCAATATTTTTAATTCCTCTTCTATTGGACGGTCTCATCTTCTATCAATTTTAAATTTAACATTCGCTGCTCAATCCACTTTCGAGTAGGATGTATCTCATCTTTCAAATATTTTTCTACCATTAAACTTGCTATTGGCGCTGCAACAGAAGCTCCAAACCCTCCATTTTCAACATAGACAGCAATGGCAATTTGCGGATTTTCCTTAGGCGCAAAAGCAATAAACACACTATGGTCATCTCCATGTGGATTTTGTGCTGTTCCGGTTTTTCCACAAATACGAACATCTGGTATACGAGCAATACGTGCAGTGGTATGAACTTCACCCCAAACAGCCTGCTCCATTCCATCAATAATTGGGTTAAAATGAACTGAATCGATACCTACTTCATTTATTTTGAGATATTTTTCTGGGAATTCATTATCCTTTATGTTTTTTATTAAATGTGGAGTATAATATTTTCCTTTATTAGCAATAGCCGCAGTCATGTTGGCCATCTGAATGGGTGTTGTTAAGGTTTCACCTTGACCAATAGCTAAAGAGATAACGGTTAACCCTGACCAACTTCCACGATATAAATTATTATAAAAACTGCTTGATGGAATTGAACCATTATCTTCACTATCTAAATCAACACCAGTTCTCTGACCTAACCCAAATGCTAAAAGATAATCTCGCCATAAATCTAATGCCGCGCTAGGAGATTCATATTTAGGATTATCAATTAAATTTTTAAATATATTACAGTAATATGCATTACAAGATGTGGCAACAGATGGCACTAAGCTAATTGGTGAACTGTGAGCATGGCATCTAACAGATAATCCGCGTGCATGAAAACCAAAATTACAAGCAAATCTTGTGTTTACATCCATAATATCTTCTTGCAAACCTATAAGCCCCATTGCAACTTTAAAAGTAGAACCGGGCGGATACTTTGACATTACAGCTCTATTTAAAAGAGGCGAATACTGATTAGATGAGAGTTCTGGAAAATATTTTGACCTATCTCTCCCAATTAATAGCGATGGGTCATAATTTGGCGCAGAAACCATAGCTAAAATTTCACCTGTTGACGGTTCGATAGCAACAATGCTTCCAATTTTTTCTTGCATCAGCTCTTCACCATATCTCTGAAGATCAATATCTATAGATAAGTTTATATCACTCCCTTCAATGGCCGCAACATCCATTTTACCATCTCTAAAAGATTGTTTTTCACGACCTAAAACATCAACCATCACATAAGTAGCACCTTTTTCACCACGTAGATATTTCTCATAAACACGCTCGACTCCGTTGATACCAGCATAATCACCTAAAACATAATAAGAATCATTTTTTATGGTTTGATTATCTACCTCTGTAATATATCCAAATATATGTGCTGCATTGGGATATTCATATTTACGAACATCACGTCGTTGACCGAAAAAACCACGAAACAGATACTCTTTTTCTTGAAAAATAGCATACTGTTTAGCAGAAATCTGTTTTATAAATGCTGATGGCTTAACACTTGAGACCTTGCGCTGATTAATACCCTCTTTAATTCGTTTAAAACTATTTCTACACTCCTCTATTGTGATATCTAAATAGTTACAAAACTCTAATGTGTCAAACTCTACAACTTCACGAGGAACAATCATTATGTCATAAACAGGCTGATTTGAAACCAATAATTTATTATTTCTATCATAAATTAACCCACGAGAAGGGTATTCTGTTATTTTGCGCTGAGTATTATTTTCTGCATAAAATTTATAAGATGGGTCAACAATTTGAAGAAATATCAATCTAATTATAAAAACAAGCGATATTAATATAACTATTAATATAACAACTATACTTCTATTGTTATTTCCCATTTTAAAACCCCTTTCTTAAAAACGTTTCTTGCTCTGTTTTCCAAACATAGATGCTATTAAAATCACAAACAAGGTGCTAAATGAACTTAAAATAGCTTTCAAAAGAGTAGAGAAAAATGTTGTGAATGTAAATGCTTCTACAAAAAACAGAAATATATGATGAGACAGAACTAATAACAGAGAATATTTCATAAACCAACCTACTCCAAAACTTGAGGCTGTTGGCTCACTGCCTGGCTCGTACCCTTCACGAGGAGAAACAAGCTGCAAATAATGAGGACGTATAAAAGACATAAATAGCATTGCAGATGCATGCATACCTGGTGTATTTAGAAACGTATCCATTATTAAACCAATAAAAAATCCTATGATTAATAATAGCCAATTAGGAGTTTCAACAGGTAAAATAATAATAAAAAGAACATATAGAAATGGGTTTATATAACTACCTATATTCAGATTGTTTAGAATCATAATCTGAATAAGCATAATAAACACTAAACTTAATATGTATCTTCCTATCTGATTAATCATTTTTCGTTTTGTTTTCCAATTGTAAACGCTCTTCTTTTCTATAATTATCTATGGTTTCAACATAAGTCAAATTGCTAAAATCAACAGATAATCTAACAGTTATATCATAAAACCCTTTGCCTCTATTCAATTCAAAATCCTCAATTGTTCCTATCAATATGTTTTCAGGAAATATTGATGAAAAACCACTAGTAACAACTGCATCTCCTATTTCCACTTCCGCATGGGATGGTATCTCTGACAGTGTAGCGTGTTTGATTGATTGTCCAGACCAATACAAAGTTCCAAAATAGTGAGAATCTCTAAGCTTAGAAGAAATTTTAATCTGAGTATTCAATAAAGAGGTAATGGTAGCATAATTTTTTGAAACATTACGAGTAATTCCTACTAAACCCCTTGCTGAAATTACCCCCATACCTGGTTTTATTCCATCATTCAACCCTTTATCAATTGTCAAATAATTGTGTAGTTTATTCACAGAATTATTAACAACTTTTGATGGAATAAAATTAACAATAGTGTCAACCTCTAAATTCTCATAATCTAATGAGCTATTTTTCTTAGAGTCATAATTAAACAGTTGACTTCTAAGCAATGCGTTTTCTCTTGATAACTCAGCATTTGCACGTTTAAGAGAAAAATGGTCACTAAAGGATGATGAAACTTCAAAAAGTGAAGTTGCTACTCTTCCAGAAGAGTTTAAAAATTGCTCTTTATGTAAATCATTATAATTTATAACTAAATAGAAGCTCAATACTTCTAAAAAAAGAAATAATAGAAGAAAATGATATTTTAAAATAAAACGAAGTATATTCCTCATGTCGAAAAAGGATTTTCACCTTATTATCAAATCTATTTAGCTATAAAATATATTATCTAATTAAGAAAGAGTATCTATGTCTATTTTTCAATGCTATTCCTGTACCTCTAGCCACAGCGTGTAGCGGACTTTCAGCAATATGAATTGGAATATTTAATTTATTAGATAATCTTTTATCTAAACCTCTTAACTGCGCTCCACCACCAGCTAAATATATACCTTTCTGAACAATATCTGAATATAATTCAGGAGGCGTTTGCTCCAAAGCATTTAAAATTGCTGTCTCCATCTTTGAGATTGTTTTCTCTAAACAGTGAGAAACCTCTTGATATGAAACAGGAACTTCTATAGGCAACGCTGTCATTTGGTTTGGTCCATTAACTATATAATCTGCAGGAGGATCGTCCAATTCTGGAAGTGCCGAACCTACACGAATTTTTATCTCCTCTGCTGTACGTTCACCTATTTTTATATTATGCTGTCTGCGCATATATTCCATAATATCAGCGGTTAAATCATCTCCAGCAATTCTAATGGATTTATTTGTAACGATACCACCTAAAGAGATTACCGCAATCTCTGTAGAACCACCACCAACATCAACAATCATGTGACCTTCAGGCGCTTCAATATCAAGTCCAATACCTAAAGCAGCAGCCATTGGTTCATATATCATAAACACTTCACGTCCACCAGCATGCTCTGCAGAGTCACGCACCGCACGTATCTCAACCTCTGTACTACCCGATGGAATACAGATTACAACATTTAATGATGGAGTAAATAGTCGACGTTTTTTACCATCCATCATTTTAATCATCCCGCGTATCATCTGCTCTGCAGCGTTAAAGTCTGCGATAACACCATCACGTAATGGACGAATTGTGTAAATATTATCGTGAGTTTTACCATGCATCTGGCGAGCTTGCTTACCAATTGCAACAAGCTTATCAGAGCGACGGTCTAAAGCTACAATACTAGGCTCATCAACTACTACTTTGTCGTTATGTATAATAATGGTATTGGCTGTACCCAAATCCATTGCTAAATCTTGTGATAAAAAAGAAAATAAACTCATCTAAGGAAATTTATTAATGTTTAAAATGTCTATTACCTGTAAATACCATCGAAATGTTATTCTTATTACAGAAATCTATAGTCTCTTGATCTCGAACTGAGCCACCTGGCTGAATTACAGATGTTATACCCGCTTTATGAGCAATCTCAACAGAGTCAGAGAATGGAAAAAATGCATCAGATGCCATCACTGCTCCCTCTAGTGAAAAACCAAATGAGCCTGCTTTACTAATGGAATGCATCAGCGCATCAATTCGTGATGTTTGACCAACACCGCTTGCAATAAGTTGCTTATTTTTTGCTAAAACAATAGCATTTGATTTTGAATGTTTTACTATCTTATTTGCAAATAGTAAATCTTCTACCTCTTTTTCTGATGGAGATAATTCTGTTACACTCTTTAAATCTGATGCAACTTCTGTCAAATTATCTGCATCTTGAACAAGAAGTCCATTTAACAAACTACGAGAGGTTGTTTTGACAGCTACTGCTTGTTTTTGGACTAACAGTATTCTGTTTTTCTTTTGCTTTAATATCTCTAGAGCTTTTTCAGTATATGAAGGGGCAATTATAACTTCTAAAAATATTTTATCCATTTCAATGGCAGTCTCTTCGTCAACCTCTTTGTTTAGGGCAACTATACCACCAAATGCAGAAGTTGGGTCACCAGCTAAAGCATCTTTCCAAGCATCAACCAAGTTATCACGAGATGCTAAACCGCAAGCATTGTTATGTTTTAAAATAGCAACAGTTGTCTCATCAAAATCAGAGATTAATGATACTGCAGCATCAATATCTAAAAGGTTATTATATGAAATCTCTTTCCCGTGCAATTGCTCAAAAAGCTCATCTAAATTGCCGTAAAACACACCTTTTTGATGTGGATTTTCACCATATCTTAGTTGCGAACTGCCTTCAAAAGCTTCTCTATATGCAGGAAACTCACTATTACTAAAATAGTTAAAGATGTGGCTATCATAACTTGAAGAAACTGCAAATGCAGCCGTTGCAAAATAGCGACGTTCCTCTAAAGTTGTTGAACCATTACCTTTATTTAGAATTTCTAATAACTTTTTATATTGATTTACAGATGGAACTATTACAACATCATTATAATTCTTTGCAGCTGCACGAATTAAGGAAATTCCACCAATGTCAATTTTTTCAATAATATCAGAATGAGAACCACCAGAAGCAACAGTCTCTTCAAATGGATATAAATCTACAATTACTAAGTCTATTTCTGGAATATCATATTCACTCATCTGAGATATATGCGAATCATCATCACGTTTTCCTAAAATACCACCAAAAATTTTAGGATGCAATGTTTTTACACGTCCACCTAAAATTGAAGGATAATCTGTAAGATTTTCAACAGCGGTAACAGCAATACCTAACTCTTCAATAAATGATTGTGTACCACCTGTGGAGTAAATTTTTACGCCTTGTTTATCAAGTGTTCTTACTATACTTTCAAGTCCTTCTTTATAAAAGACTGATATTAAGGCACTTTTAATTTTTTTCAAACCGTTCATTTCTTTAAATTATTGGATAGATGCAAAATTATAAAATTATGAAGATATAGCAATGTTTATACTTAATTAGTTAGCATAATTATCTAAATTTTATATTTATGATAAAATAAAGAAAAAAAATCAATATTTACACCCTATTTTTATAAAATAACTCATTATCACACATTTCCTTTAATAATCATTCAGATAAAAACAGTATATTTGCAACAATTTAGCATTCTGCTCTATATGAAAAAAAGTAAAATTAGGTTTTACCTTACCCTTTGTATTATTTTTGGAATGTTAATGGCAACTGCATTTAGAATTGTCACACCTTTTTTTGTGACTTTCAAAACCCCTGCACTTAATATTATTTTTACTCTTATGTGTTTTTTTGCTGGTTTAGTAGTTGGTTATTCTTCATTTTTAATTGGTAAAATCACTATTTTAGATACTATAAATCAGATTAATAAATATACAACTGAGTTATCAAAAGGGAATCTTAACTGCCAAATCAAAATTGACTCCAATGACGCAATAGGTGAAATTTCCACTGCTCTTTCGCAAGTTTCAGCAAATTTAAAAAGTGTTATTCGCAACATTATTAAAGACGCTGAAGAGATTACCCAAACAAGTATAGAAGTCAGTAAAAACGCTCACTCTCTCTCAGAAAGTACTGTTCATCAAACTAGTGCGACGGAGAATGTTGCAGAAACTATAAAAGAGATACTTGACATTCTGCAAGAGGATAATCTTATCACAAAGCTTTCTGAAAAAACCTCTAGAAATATGCAAAAAGAGATAGAATTAATGAACTACTCTGCAGAAAAAAGTATAGAAACCATCAAGGAAATTGCAGAAAAATCCATGATTATTAATGACATTTCTATGAAAACGAATATTCTCTCTTTAAATGCAGCTGTTGAGTCTGCTAGAGTTGGTGAAAACGGAAGAGGATTTTCTGTAATTGCATCTGAAGTGCAAAAACTAGCTGAAACAAGTAGAACAGCCGCAGATGAAATCAAGATTATATCTGATAATAGCTTGAAATTAACAGAAGATTTAAAAACAATGACAAATAATCTAATAGACGGAGCGGAAGAGACCTCATCGTCTGTCAAGAAAATAAGTGAATCAAGTATAAAACAGAATTATCAAATTGAAAATATTGGACATGTTATAAATAAACTTGAAGAGATAACAGAAAAAAATATTTCAGACTCAAAGAATCTTGCAAATAATGCAGTTGGTTTAAAATTAAAATCGGATGCCTTAAAAGAACAAATGAGCTTTTTTAAAATATAGTTTAAATTAACTGTAATCAAAAAAAAAGGATGCTGTTTTTAGCATCCTATAAGCAAACTCTTAAATAACATTTTATCTCCAATAATTATTAGCTGCTGCTACAGTTTGAAATTCTATAGCAACAACCTCAGCCGATAAAATTAGAAGTTCTGCATTTTCAGCATATTCTCCTCTTAGTCTCTTTTTTACTTCGCCATCACTTTGAATTGCTCCAATGGTTTTACGAGCCATTAATATTGCCAATTCTCTTCCCTCTTGCGGTGTAGCGGTAATTAAACTACCTAACCAAAGATTTGGATCAGCTTCTTTCACCTCAACTTGTGCTGTTGCACTATTTCCTTGAGTAGCTTCACCTCCACACGGTCCGCATGCTACAAATAGAGTAGCAACAAATAATAATAAAAATATCTTTTTCATAATGTGTGATTTTAATTTGTGTTTTAAATATATTTCTATAACTGTTAAAAAACGGAATTGTTTAGAGTTATATTTTATGATTCAATATATTGACTATATTCTCTCCTCTCATTTTCATGTAGATAAAACAAGTCAACTTCTTCAATGTAATCTTCTAACTCTTTCCTTCCTGTTTTTTTATATGAATGCTCTCTATTAGTATAAGCAAAGTTAAATGGAACACCCTTTACTTGTCTTTTTATCTCCCACCTAGGCCATATTTTTTCGCCTTCTGTTAAGTAACTATCATCATTATCCCAATACCAGTATACAAATATCTTTTTAGAATCATAGTCAACCAAGATTACATCAAAGACTAATTCCTCTATAATCTCTTTTGTGTTAGATAGTTTAAGTATTTCAGGAATTGTAGAATACAAACTTGTTCCTTGAGCAATACAGCTATTTAATTCATCCCATACACCATATACAATGTAATCTGTAATTATATTATTTTTCATAATTGTAACAAGTGTTTGCTGTAAATATTCTTTTTCCTCTAAATGGGCAATCCAATCATTCATATCAAGCTTTTCATATTTAGGAAAACAATTATCTGCCTGATATTCTTCCACATTTAGATCTAAATACATTGCAAAATCGATATTTCCTCTTACAGCCCATTTAATATCCCATCCTTCCCATTTCTGTTCTTGCATTAATTTGATATATTCCCTCCTAAGAGATGGAGGATCAAGAAGCTCCGCATCAAACAACAGGGCTTTTTTAGAGTTTAAATCAATTAAAATTCCTCCTTCGGCAAAAGCATTATCCATTAGAACTTCTCTATCGTCATAACTATTTAAAATTGATTTTCTAAGTACTTCTGGACCGAGAGGAAATATTGCATGTACAGAATTACCATAACTTCCATAATAACTAAGTCTTGTTTTATTACCATCAATTAAAATAAAATTAGCTCTAAATCCCATACTATTTATTTAAAATTATTTATCTCAAATTGCCCACTAAAAGAAAATAAAGTTCAATATAGCTAATTATTGTTCTCCAAAAAGGAAATTAAAAACTTAACGCATAACCCCTAAATTAGCTTTGCTGAAAAATTGTTCTCTTAAGTGCAAAATCTAAACAGCTAATTTTTAACCCCCAACCCCCTCTTGCTTTCAGCTAGACACAGTAAAGGGGGCTATTTGCAAGCTAAGCAATATTTCCCCACACAAAAAAGCTTCACAGTAAAAAAACAATATTTCTCAAGTTATCGAAATATATTTTAATTTGATAAGTTAGCGATATAAAAAACTATAGTCTCTTCATCGCCCTCTCTTTTATCATCATCATTCCTTTAACAACAAGATATAAAATTGTTAGAATAAAAACTATTGCAGCACCTGATGGAATATCCATCTCATAGGCTACAAACAGTCCGATTAATGAACCTGCAATTGCCCACATAATTGCCCACGGAATAATTTTCTTAAAACTATTTGCAAAAAGCATTGCTATGGATTGAGGAATTGTAAATATGCTCAACACCAATATAATACCCATAACTCTTATACTGACAACGATAGAGAGTGCAATTAAAACAGACATCAAATATCTAAAAAACAAAACTTTTGTTCCCATAATGCCAGCAAATTCTGCATCAAATGCTGTTTGCACAATTGAGCGATAAAAAAACAGAAATATAACTGTGGTTATGACAAATAATATTGTTAGAATAATCAAATCAAATGTTCCTACTGATAAAATACTTCCAAAAAGAAAGCTCATCAAGTTTGGTGCGTAACCAGGGGTTAAAAACACAAAAATAATTCCCAACGCCATCCCCAATGACCAAAGAATAGCTATGGCACTATCTTCACGCACTTTACCTCTGTGTGACATCCATTCAATGGCTGTTCCGGTAAAAATTGCAAATAATGATGCTCCTAAAAATGGATTAAATCCTAAAAAATAGGCTAGTCCAATTCCACCAAATGATGCATGGGTAATCCCACCACTTATGAAAACAATTTTCCGGGCAACTATATAAGTACCAATCATTGCAGCAATAATGCTTGTTAAGACTATTGCTAAAACTGCATTTTGGAAAAATTGATATTGAAAAAGATTAAAAAAATCGCTCATTATTCATGTACTTTTAAAACACGGTGCGGCACGCTCCCATGTGTTATTAATTCGATAGGACAGTTATATACCTTCAGTTGCTCGGCAGAAATTTTATTACTTGGATGATAGTGTAGTTCTCCACTGACACAAGCAATAGTTTTTACCATGGCAGAAATTGTTCCCACATCATGAGATACTAGTAAAATTGCCATTTTCTTATTTAATTCTTTAAGCCTGTCATAAAGTTCACCTTCATAAGCCTTGTCAACATAAGTGTTTGGCTCATCTAAGATTAATAATTTTGGATTATTGACCAAAGCACGCGACAGCATAACTCGTTGTAACTGACCACCTGAAAGTTCACCGATTGGTCTATTTGCAAAGTTCAACATCCCATTCTCTTCCAAAACAGCACAAGCATGACTTTTTTGATCTTTACTCAAATGTGGCCACCACCTAGACTTTGGTTTTAGACCTGCTTCAACAACTTCACGAACAGTTATGGGAAATGTTTTGTCTATCATTGTAATTTGTGGTAAATATCCGGTTGTGATTTTTCCTTGCGGATATTCTATTACACCGCTAAATGGCGATAAAATACCTAACACTGTTTTTACTAATGTGGTCTTCCCCCCTCCATTTGGTCCGATAATTCCAATAAAATCATTTTGAAAAACATCTAAAGATGCATTTCGCAAAACTGGACCTTCTTGGTAGCCAACGGTTATGTCTTTTATCCTTAAAATAGGATTTTCTAATGTTTTATTCATTCAAATATCTGTCCAAAAGATTGATAATTTCTTTCATCGACTCTAACCATTCATAGTTCATAGGATTAATTTGCACAAGATGAATTCCAGCTTCTTTACTGACAAGTTGTGCATTTCTGATGTCATATTCTTGTTGGATAAAAATCACGGGAATATTATCTTTTTTAGCTTTCTCAATTACAGAAGCTAAAAATGCCGGTGATGGTTCTTTACCTTCTTGTTCAATTGAGATTTGTGTTAATCCGTAATCACGAGCCATATATGTCAATGCAGGATGAAAAATTAAAAATTGTTTATTTTTCAGATTTGTCAATTTTACTGTTGCAAGTGAATCAAGTTCGATAAGTTCTTTTTCAAAAATTGCATAGTTTATTTCAAAAGAATCTTTTTGATTTGGAAAATTTTTTATCAAAGCATCCTTTAAAATTGGCATAAACTTTAATGCACTTTTGGGAGACATCCATACGTGAGGGTCAATGCCACCTTCGTGTACGTGGTCGCCATGATCTTCAATTCCTGTGATTAATTCAATTTTATCGGAGAGTGAGAGGGTGTTCATTTCACCGTTTAGTTCTTTTAGTCTCGACATCCATATCTGTTCATAACCAATATATCCCATTGATACATAAAGTTTCGAATCTGACATCTCTTGAAACTGTCGTGCTGTTGGTGAATATGTTGCGTGACTTTCGCCCGGTGGAATCATCACATTTACAGCTAAATTACCATTGCTAATTTTGTCTATGAAAAATTTTTGTGGCAAAATAGTGGCAGAGACAAGTTCTTTACTCTCTC
>CAZHHH010000002.1:0-32528 GCA_964532085.1 uncultured Marinilabiliaceae bacterium | reverse complement strand
TCTATGAAAAATTTTTGTGGCAAAATAGTGGCAGAGACAAGTTCTTTACTCTCTCTCGGTTTTATCGCACATCCTTGCACTATTGCAATAGATGCGATTATTAATATAAAAATTCTTATTTGCTTCATTATTTTATTAAAATTATTTTACTGACTAACACATTTTGCACACAATCCTTCAATTGTTATTTGACTTGATTCAACTTGAAAGCCATCGGGAATTTGTGATTTGTCAAATTTATATTGTGGCATACATACAACTTTCTTACACTTTTGACAATAAAAATGTGGGTGTTCACCACTTTTTGATTCTCCAATAAGTTTATATTTGATTTGCTGAGGCTCAACAACTATTGGATGGATAATTTTATTCTCCAATAATGTTTTTATGTTTCTGTAAACAGTTACTCGATCAACAGAATCCATCTCTTTTTCAAGCCCCTCTTCTATCTCTTTCTGAGAAAATGCAGCATTAGGCCTGTTCAACATCAAAAGAATCTGCCTTCTAATGTCGGTAACACTTAGGTTCTTATTTTTTAATATGGACTCTATTTTTGCAACCATGTTGCAAAAATAATCATAAAGATGTTATAAAACAAATAGGAGTTGGAAGTATTAAATGTTTTTATAAGCCATTTAGTTATGAATTTGCTCATTACTAGATTTATAATTACTTTTATAACTGTTAAATAACGATTCTATGCTTTCCTAAATTTATAACTATGAATAGATTAAATTTCTTATCGCTATTTTTCTTATTAATCACAGTTTTATTTGTTGGTTGTGTAAATAATTCATCAGAAAAGAGATTCCCTCCGGTTGAAAATCTGCCAATAATTGATACTCTTCCAGATGTTTTGACAATGATGAACGGAGAAAAAATAACAACGGTTAAGGAGTGGGAAGAGCTAAGAAAACCTGAATTAGCGGAATTGTTTCAACATTATATGTATGGATATTTTCCTGAATATAACGAAACGCCTAAAGCTGTTGTTGAGTCATCAACATCAATTTTTGATGGAAAAGGCACATTGAATATTGTTAAAATAACGCCAAAAGAGGGTGGTTCATCATTTTCTATGTTATTGGTATTGCCAACTAATGTTGAAAAACCTTCCATCTTTATAGGTTTAAACTTTTTGGGTAATCACACTGTTGCAAATTTTGCAGAAATTCCTTTACCCGAAGTTTGGATAAATCCCGAATGGGCAGAGTCTGACGAACCAATTGCCATGGACAATCAGCGCGGACTGAGAGCTGATGAGTGGTCATTGGAATTAATCGTTGAAAGAGACTATGGTGTTGCAACTATTTATGCTGGTGAAATTAGTCCAGATTATTATGGTGTTGAAGCTGAATTTGATGGTTGTATAAGTGGAATTCAGAAAGAGTTTTTGCCGGCTGAAAGATGTGCACCCATTGGTTCAGAGTGGGGCCAAATTGCTGCGTGGGCATGGGGAATACATAGAGGAGTTGATTATTTGGTTGATAATGTTGAGCATGATAAAATTATTGTGATGGGACATTCCCGATTGGGGAAAGCTGCATTGGTGGCAGGTGCTTATGATGAACGAATTGACATTGTCATTCCATCGCAATCAGGTTGTGGAGGTGCTGCACCATCAAGAACAACTGTTGGTGAAAAGTTAGATAATATAAATCCACGATTCCCTTTTTGGTTTAGTGAAACTTTCAAAGGATTTAATGACCAAGTGGAAAAACTGCCATTTGACCAACACTGCTTAATTGCAATTGTTGCGCCACGTCCG
Organism: uncultured Marinilabiliaceae bacterium; assembly: GCA_964532085.1. GTDB lineage: Bacteria > Bacteroidota > Bacteroidia > Bacteroidales > Marinilabiliaceae > CAZHHH01. Next base: position 30,760 of record CAZHHH010000002.1, on the reverse strand, counting down.
CTACTATTGACAAATGCAACAGATGACCAATGGACAAATCCTACGGGACAATTTGATATGCTAAATGAAGCATCAAAAGTTTATGAACTGTATGGTAAACAAGGATTTAATGAAACAGAATTTCCGTCTGAATATGAGTTAATAGGAGAAAGAATGGGATATTTTATTCGTCCGGGCGGACATAGTACAACAGATGTTGAATGGAATATATGGATGGATTTTTGTGAGAAATTTTAGATTTTGTAGAGACGCACTGCCGTGCGTCTCTACAAAATTACATTCAAAATTTCATAATTATTCTTTTATAATTTTCCAATGCCCACCTCTATCAGCACCAATGCGCTCTATAAACCCTTCTACTTTTAGTTTTGCCAAATTCTTTTCTATAGCTCGTGTTGATAGATTTAGTTGTTCGGATAATTCTTTAATAGTTATGTGCTTGTTATTTGCTATTAATACAATAATTTTCTCCGAACTTTTTTGCTTTTCTCCGAACTTCCCATCTCCTTTCTCCGAACTTTCATTTTGTATAATTTCTTCATAATGAATATGCATCTCCCGATTTTTTAGAATATGGTTTTCTTCGAATAATAGATTCTCTAAAAAACGAATTAAGAATTTTGGAGTAGCGTGAATATCTTTTGTATTGTCTTTGTAATTGGCTCGGACTAAAGCATTGCGGAAATACCACGAATGTTGTTCAAATAAATTGTTGTTTACTGTATATCCGAATGTACGTAAATATTTAATCAAGAAGATGGCAACAGCCCTTGTATTTCCTTCGCCAAAAACATGAATTTGCCACAAATACGAAATAAATTGTGCAATATGTTCTACGGTTTGTTGTTGGCTCAATCCTTTGTAGCTGAATTGCCTTTCTTGTTTAAAGTCATATTCCAATGTTTCTTTTAAACTCTCAGCACTACCATATAAAACAGTCTCTCCATCCAAAATCCATTCTTTTTTGATAATATTATAATCACGGATTTCTCCAGCAAATTTGTAAATATCTTGAAATAACCTGCGATGAATAAATAAAAATTCCACTGGTGAAAACGTGAAAGTCTGCTCACTCAAGATCTCAACTATACGAGTAGAAACTTTGTCTGCTTCTTCTGTACTTTCTGCATCTGTTTCGTTTGATTGTTGTTTGTAATAGGTATCTATTCGTTGTTTTACCTCCTCGATGGTAATGTCTCCATCAATATTCTGCTTGGCAGTTTCAATAAGATATTCAGACGGCGTTAAGCCATCAACTTGTTGTAAGCCGATAGCGGTTTTCCAAACTTTAGCCTTTTCAGCTTTGTCAGGTTCACCTTGTCTTAAATATTCATCGAAATTAGTCATTTTAATTTTTTTTATCAAAGCGTTTTGCTTTTTCACAATTCTGTTAAGGTCTCTATTTATGCTAAATCCTTAATTATTAGACTCTCTGTTTTTATAATTTTAAATATAGATATAAAAATGAAATATATAATTGTATTTAATCACTTTTTGCTAATTCTGTAGATTTTAGAATATATTTTCAATTGTGAACGCAGTGTGTTCGCAATTGGATTGGGTATAAATTTGTTGATTTTATTGAAAATGCGATGCTCTACATATTTCAATGAAAATTACGGTCGCCCACGTAGGGGCGCCCCTACGTGGGCGACCGTAATTTTGAACATCATTTGTCGTGTCTCGCCTCGGGCGAATATGCACGATATGATAATCAACCCTAAAAAGGGTTACATAAATCTTAACAAATTCAAACCTCAATCCTATTTCACCAACTCTTTCAAATTCACTCCATTAAAATTCCCTGAGGTCATTATTAGCAAACTACTATTTTCAGGACTTTGCTTTATTATTTCAACTGCTTTTTGTGAGTCAGTTAAAATATTTTTTACATTAATATTAAATGCTTCTGAAACTTCTTCTTTTCTGATTGCAGGAAGTTTTTTATGCTCTAAAACTGCAGGATTGAAATATACAAAAGGAAAATCTGCTTCTTTGAGCGCATCTCTATACTGTGGTAAAAACTTACTGTTTAAACTGCTAAAAGTATGCAATTCAAGTAGTGCTGTAATTTTATTTTCTTTTTCTCTTTCCCTAACAGCATTTACTGCAGCTTTTACTTTTGATGGTGCGTGAGCAAAATCGTAATAAACTCTTCGTTCTTTATCATTTCTTAAAATCTCCATTCGTCGCGCTGCGCCTTCAAATGTCTGCATCGAGGTTAAAAAAGCGTCCTCTTCAATTCCAATTTGTTTGCAAATATTTAGTGCGGCAGACATATTTTGGAAATTATGCTCACCAAAAACAGGAACTTTGTATTCTTTGTTATTAAATAAAATAATAGACTCATCGTCTTTCATTTTAAAAGACAACGATTTATATGATTGAGTATCAATATTTTTGTTTTCTGAAACTATATTATTCAGAATTTTATCATTTTCATACCAAGTTAGATAACCGTTAGGTTCAATGGTTTTTATAAACAACAAAAACTGCTCATTATACTCTTCAATGGTTGGAAAAACATTAATATGGTCCCACGCAACTCCTGTAATCACGGCAAAATGAGGTTTATACCATAAAAATTTTGGTCTTCTGTCAATTGGTGAGGAGAGATATTCATCACCTTCAAAAATTGCAATTTCTGAAGTATCGGACAGATTCACCATAGTATCAAAACCTTGCAATTGCGCGCCAACCATATAATCAAACTCAATGTTTTGATTTCTCATTGCGTGCATAATCATTGAGGTAACAGTTGTTTTTCCGTGACTTCCAGCAACTACAATACGCTTTTTATTTTTGCACTGTTCATAAAGATATTCAGGATAAGAATAGACTTTAAGATTTAATTCTTGAGCTTTTTTCAGTTCAGGATTATCAACTCGTGCGTGCATTCCAAGTATTATAACATCTATAGAATCATCAATATTTTCGGGATGCCAACCAATCTCTTTTGGCAAAAGATTATAATTTTGTAGTCGTGATCTGCTTGGCTCAAAAATTTCATCATCTGAACCAGTAACTGTATGTCCATTGTTTTTTAGTGCAATTGCCAAGTTGTGCATCGCGCTTCCGCCAATTGCTATAAGGTGAATTCTCATTTTCTCAACATTTGTTTCATCAAAAATATAAAAATTAATCTTTACGAACTGAATTATTGACATTATTAATTAAAAAACTGATATTTGCCTTAACCTTAACAATTTATTTTATGACCCAATTTTTAAACATCACGAGAAAGATGATAAATGGTCTTGGCGACCTGTTTTTTCCACGATACTGTATGATTTGTGAACGAACTTTATCATCTTCCACAAACATTCTTTGCAAACAGTGCGAAATAAACCTACCATATACGAACTTTGAAAAAGATTTGCACAATCCTCTGTTTCAAGCTTTTTGGGGACGCTCACGAGTAGAATTTGCTGCATCTGCATTTTATTTTCGTTCAGGCGAAAACTTGCAACACTTGATTCACCTTTTAAAGTATCGCCACAGACCAGACATAGGTCTATTTTTAGGAAAAATTATTGGACAGCTAATACTGAAGTCTGAAAACTTTAATAATATTGATTATATAATACCTGTTCCACTTCACAATCAGCGACTTCGCAGGAGAGGATATAATCAAAGTGAAGAAATTGCTTACGGTATATCAGAAATTTTAAATATAGAAGTTCTTCCAAACATTTTATTTAGATCGCGCTATAATGTCACACAAACTCACAAAAAGCATTACGAACGTTGGGAAAATGTTGATGGAATATTTGATTTGCGTGATTATGATTTTCTTGTAAATAAAAACATACTACTTGTAGACGATGTTTTTACAACAGGTTCTACTTTAGAAGCTTGTGTAGCACCTTTAAATAAAGTGTTAGGATTAAAGGTTTTTGTCTTTGTGGTAGGATATACGAGTTCTAAATAGCTTCAAGATAACTCTTCAATTCCTCTAACCCTTCAGATGCACCTTTTTTAATTATAGTTATTCTATCAGATGCTGAAACATTTGGTTGCCCTGGGTCTATAACATAAATAGGAGTATTATGTTGTACACTATTAATCAACCCCGCAGCTGGATAGACATTTAGTGATGTTCCAACAACTACAAGAATATCGGCAGAACTAACAATTTCATCCGCCACAGACAAAAGAGGAACAGATTCACCAAACCAAACAATATGAGGTCTTAACTGTGAACCCTCTTGACACAAATCGCCCATTTTTAATTCCCAACCATCCAATTGATGAACTAAGTTAGGGTTTTTTGTACTTCGCACTTTTCTCAGTTCTCCGTGTAGGTGCAAAACATTGGTACTACCAGCTCGTTCGTGCAAATCATCCACATTTTGAGTAACTATTTCCACTTTAAAATCCTTCTCCAATTCAGCTAATATTTCGTGACCTCTATTGGGTTTAGATTCCAATAGCTTTTTGCGTCTTTCATTATAAAACCTAAGAACTAACTCAGGATTACTGTGCCACGCTTGTGGTGAAGCAACCTCGGTCACATCATACTTTTCCCACAAACCACCCATATCTCTAAAAGTAGGAATTCCACTCTCTGCACTCATTCCTGCACCAGATAATACGACAAGTTTTTTCATAATAAATATTGTATTAGTTTTGTAAAAAAGAATATGCTAAAATATAACATAAAAAAATCAATTTATAGCTATTTACTCATAGTAACAGCAATTTTTGGACTCTTATTTATAACTCCAAATTATCGCCATTTTCCAATTCTTGGTTCTAAAGATTTTATATTAACCTTTATTCATTGGGGGATTTCAGTCGGTGGCATATTCATACTACTAACATTGACAAGTTTAAATAGAGTTGTTTTCTCTATATTATTCCCAATATTTACACTAATAACAGGGATTACAGCATATTTTGTTTGGCGAATAGATTTAGGTATAAGCGTAGCATTAATAGAATCAATATTTTTAACAAACAGTGAGGAAATAGGTAGTTATATATCTACATCTCTTATATTATGGACAATTGCCTTACTATTGTTAATTTTTTTATTAATGAAATGGAGATTTAAAATTCTATTAAAACGAAATGATATTATTTTAACTCTCTTTACATTTATAGTCTTTATAGTGATTTTTATCTCTTTTAATAAAATAAGAAATAATTCATTTATACAGCGTTCACCATTTTCATATTACAGCGCATATAAGGATTATATAAAACAAAATGCTAATATCAAATCACGAACTTTACTGATAGATGATTCAATATCTAGAAGTTCAGATTCATTAATTACAGTTTTTGTAATAGGTGAATCTTTGCGCTCTGATTATGTTCAGATGAATGGATATCATCGAGTTACTATGCCCAAAATGGAAGAGCGCAATGTTGTATATATTCCAAATGTATATTCTCCATATACCCATACATCAGCTTCAGTTTCTTACATTATGACGCCAGCTGATAGTAGCAATTTAGACTTGATGTTTAACAAGGGTTCTTTTATTAATCTGTTTAACAATGCGGGATATAGAACGAGTTGGATAGCTAACCAAAATCCTCTATCATCCTTTATCTTTTTTGTGAACGAAACAGATTCTCAGTTTATAAACAAACCATTTATCACAGATTATAGCAATAGTCAAAAATTAGATTCAGATTTAATAACTCCTTTTAAAGATATAGTGAACAACGATATTTCCAACCAACTTATCATTCTCCATTTTGCAGGTAATCATTGGTGGTATAATAAAAATATGCCCGATAATTTTATACATTTTAAGCCTATTCTTGAAAATAGAGAATTGTCATTATCAAATAAAGAAAGGATGATAAATAGTTATGATAATGTTAGCTTATTTGTTGATTCTGTTTTAGATGAAATGATAAAAGAGCTAGAAAATAAAAATGCACTTCTGATTTTTTTGTCAGATCACGGTGAATCTTTTGGAGAAAATGGACAATGGTTGCACGCAAATGACTCTGATATTGAAAGAAATCCTGCTTGCTTCATTTGGATGTCAGACATTTATCAAGAACAATATCCTGAAAAAGTTAAGAATCTAATTTTAAACTCTAATAAAAAGATTAACACCTCTTTTCTATTTCATACAATTTTGGATGGTAGCAATATTGAATCCAACTTTTTAGACAGAAAAGAAAGTCTTTTTAATAATGAGTATCAGTAATACTTACTGTTTTTTTCCAACTAAGAATGGAAAGTATTTATTAAATATAATTATTACTGGAATTAATAATACAATTTGTACTATTGAAATAAAAATATAATAAACTAAACTACTTGGAGCATCTATGTTTATAAATAAATATAAAGTTTTTATAAACGACATAGATGCTATTAAAATAAAAACAATCTTTATTTTAATTGTAAGATTTTCTCAATTTATCCAATCACTAAACTTGTTGCCAAAATAGTAAAAAGGAAATACAATCATTGCAAAATCTAATATATATGATCAATCAGCTTCTTTATATTTTGAATCTTTTACAAAAAGCTCAACAATTATATATCTTTGTTCTACTCTTCTTGATTATTTAGTTTGTTAACCATCACGAAATACTCCCCCACAGCCAAATCCATCGGTGAAGTTATTTTTATATTCTCTATATTCCCTTCAACTAAAGATACTAGATAACCCTCAGCTTCAACAACAGAAGCATCATCTGTAAAAGTGTCTAGATAATCAACATTATAACTTCTTCTTAGCAAATCAATCTCAAAAACCTGCGGAGTTTGCACCAATCGGTATTTTGACCTATCACAACTTTCTGACACTTCACCATCAATCTTTCTTATAGATTCAATAACGGGCATAACTGGAATCGCCGTACCTTTTTCTTTTGCAGTATTATAACAGTTCTTTAAAGTTTGCTCAGATACAAATGGACGAACACCATCGTGCACACCGACGATTTCAGAATTTACAATCGCTCTCAATCCGTTTTGCACACTATGAAAACGTGTTTTGCCACCACTAGTAATTTTATGTTGAACTGAAAATTTATACTCTTGACAAAGTTGCCTCCAATAATCTTGCTCACTTTCGGGTAATACCACCACTATTTCCATTGAACTATCAAGAGAATAAAAACGTTCAATAGTATACATTAAAATTGGCTTTCCCTTCAATAATAAAAATTGCTTTGGAATATCAGCACCCATTCTCTGGCCTTTACCTCCAGCTACAATTATAACTCCGTATTTCAATTCTTCTAATCAATATTTGTAATTCTACATATATTTATATCGCTTAATACTTCTTTTTGGTGTTTTTTCAAACTCTTCATCAACCAAAGTAATTATAGAAATATTCATATATGCCGGCAACTCTTTATTTATCTCATTTCTAAGTTCTACAAGTGCTTTTTCAAGCTCTTCACCTTCAAGTTTACACTCTTCACACACATCATAATCAGGATAAACCAACGCCTCTAGTCGTCCGTCACGCTCACGAACTACCGATTCCGCTATAATTTCTTTACTATTTATTATAGCCTCAATCTCTTCAGGATAGATATTTTGCCCTGATGGCCCTAAAATCATATCCTTACTTCTACCCTTAATAAATAATATCTTATCTGCATCAACAATTCCTAAATCGCCAGTATGCAACCAGCCATCATCAGTAAAAGTCTCTTTTGTAGCCTCTTCATTTTTATAATATCCAAGATGCACATTATCACCTCTAACCTGAATCTCTCCAACAATATTTTCTGGGTCTTCACTATCAATTCGTATCTCCATTCTATCAACAGCACGCCCCGCGGACTCTGCCTTTGTCTGGTGCCAATACTCATAACTAATTAAAGGACCACACTCTGTCATTCCATAACCAACAGTGACAGGAAATTTTATTTTTCTTAAAAACTGTTCAACTTCTTTGTTTAACGGAGCACCACCAATAACAATTTCTCTAAATCTACCTCCAAATGTTTCTATTAATGATTTTCTAATTTTTGAAAATATCAACGAATTAATCAAAGGGGTTTTTGTCAATACTTTTATTAATGGTTTCTCTATAGTTGGCTGAATACGTCGTTTAAAAATCTTTTCTAAAATTAATGGAACAGAGAGTATTAAATGCGGTTTCGTTTTACCAAATGCCTCAACAAGGATATTTGGCGATGGCATTTTTGCTAAAAAGGTTATATGAACTCCTTCAATAAAAGGCCATAAAAACTCAAACAAAGAACCGTAAGAGTGCGCCAGTGGTAAGAAAGATAAAATGCTATCACCTTCGTGCATCTCCATTTTATCTATTGCATATTGCACATTTGACCATATACTACGATGCGGTAACAGAACACCTTTTGAATTTCCACTTGTACCAGATGTATATGATAAAACCATCAAATCTTCCGCTCCAACTTCTGGAAAGTCTATATTCTCAACATCAAAATTCTTATCTGAGGTTTCAAAAACTCCTTCCATAGCTTTTGTTAAAGTAGAAGTTTCGTCGATTAGTACAGAAAAATCATCAATACATATAACACCTCGCAAACCTTTTAGCTTCTCAGCATCAAGTTTGTCAAAGTTTGCACGCGACGTAAATAGCAATTTCGATTCACTATGATTAACAATGTGAATGACATCATTAGGATGAAAATCTGGCAAAATAGGAACTATTGGATATCCTGAAGCAATTATTGATATATAAGTAGAAGCCCAATTTGCAGTATTTTGCCCAATTATGGCTATTTTCTCATCTCGCTCAATTCCTATCTCCTTAAAAACTTTCTGAAACTTATAAATTATTTCACCAACTTCTCGAAAAGATAATGTATCACCCTTATAATTTGTAAATGCTGGATTATCTAACCTCCTCTTAATAATACGCTCAACCATTGAGACATAACCATTCGCTTCCATAATAAATCATCTATTAGTTAAATAAGTTTTTGACCAAACATATTTATATTATTATATATATAAATACATTATTCACAAAAGTTATTACTATTTTATAACAAAATCAATAATAAGTGTTTTCTTTGAATAATTCTTTCAAAAGATAGATATTTTTATGTAATTTACAATTAAAATTTAAAACAATAAATTTTTTAATAACTATGAGTAACGAAATTAATTTAAAGTGGGTAGACGGGATGTCTTTTGAGACAGAAATTAACGGACATAAAATAACATTAGATGCTGGTGATGCAGTTGGAGGAAAAGATAAAGGCCCAAGACCAAAGCCATTTGTACTGGTTGCTTTAGCTGGTTGCACAGGAATGGACGTGGTTTCAATTCTTAAAAAGATGAGAGTAGAATATGATAGCCTAAATGTCAAAGTAGAAAGTGAAATGACAGAAGACCATCCTGTTACATTTACTTCAATGAAAGTCATTTTTGAATTTACAGGAAAAGATTTACCTCTTGATAAAATAGAGAAAGCAGTGAGTCTTTCTGACGAAAAATATTGTGGAGTATCTGCACTATACAAAAAGGCAATTCCTGTTACTACAGAAATTATAATTAATGAAAATTAATGCTAAAAAATAGATGGCAAATATTTATATCCAATTCAAAAAAATACTTTGATTTTGGATATTTTGCAAAAATTGCTGCCAAGGTAACTCTAGTAACCTTGGCAGGATTTTTAACTATATATATTATACACTTCGCCATAGATAAGGCTTTTGAAAAAATTACTAATAACATTGATGAATTAACTCAACCCAATGAAAGACTTATTATAGTAAATAACCTCTTTAGAAATATCACAAAACTCAATAATGTTCTACAAGAGGAAACTGCATCTGGCAGACGAATTTTATCTGATTCATATTTTGAAATTTCTGACACTTTATTTACACAACTAGATTCACTAGAAGTTCTTTTTAAAGAAGATACACTCCAACTGAATAGACTCTATATTATAAAGGAAAATCTTGAAATTCAAGAGAGTATTTTGAATGATTTTTTAAAAGTCCAGTATGAATATGGAGCCAACAGAAACATAGAGTCAATATTAACAAATATAAAAAAGAGTCCTGACAAAAGTATAGAAACTGAGATAGAGGAAGAATTTTTCACAGAAGAAGAACCCGACGAAGAAGAGAAAAAAGGATTGTTCAGAAGAATTTTTAGAAAGAAAGAAAAACCAGAAGACGTAGAACTTATTGTAGAACGACAAAGAGTTGACTCTCTCAAAACAGAGGCTACTTATACTAAAGAAAAAATTGAAAAAATTGAGAAATCAATCACAACATTTTCTCACAGAACACAACATCTATCATCGTTAGTCCAAAAAAAGCAACTAGAGCTTCTACATACAAATAACTTTCTCTATCAAGAAGTTATTTCAATCATAAATGAAGTTGAACAAGAAGAGTTGGCGCAACAAAATGCTAAAACAACTGATTCATTTATAACAGCTGGGAAAGCGATTAAACATCTTAACACAGTTGCTGCAATTTTTATAGGAACATCATTAATACTGTTTATTCTAATTATTATTGATTTATCAAATAGTAATAAATATAGAAAACAGCTTGTTATTGCCACAGAAACTGAAAAAAATGAAGCAAAAGCAAAACAACATTTCCTCTCAAATATGAGTCACGAAATAAGGACTCCACTACAATCTATATATGGCTATGCCGAACAAGCGATATTATCTCCAGATAAACCAATAAATATTAATGCAATATACAAATCTGCAACCCACCTATTAGATGTTGTAAATGAAGTATTAGATTTTTCACTAATCTCATCTGGTAAGATTAATTTATCTAATGAGCTATTTTCACCTAGCGAACAGATAAAATCTGTAATAGATGCAATGAGACCATTGTGTAAAAACAAAATTATTGATTGCATTTTAGATGATAATTTACCAAAAGAGCTAAATCTTCAAGGTGATTCATTCAGACTGAGGCAAATTCTATTTAATATGATAGGCAATGCTATTAAGTTTACTGAAAATGGATTTATAAAACTGACAACTTGGTATGATAACGAAGAATTATCAATAGAGATTGAAGATTCAGGAATTGGAATAAATAAAGAGCAGCTTGATAAACTTTTTCAAGAATATACTCAGACTGACCCAACAATTAGTAATAAATATGGTGGAACTGGTTTGGGATTAAGCATTGTAAAGAAAATAATCGATATTCATAATGGAGATATAGAAGTTGAAAGCGAAGTAGGAAAAGGGACTAAGTTTACCGTTACAATTCCATATAAAAAGATAGAAAACAGAGCAAATGATAACATACAGACTAAAATTGAAAATAAGTTTAATCAAAAAGTTTATATCGCTGATGATGACAAACTTATATTAGAACTTTTCACAACAATTTTCAACAAATACAATATTCCTCACAAAACCTATAAAAACGGAATTAAATTAATAAAAGATTACAAAAAACAGAGAGCTCCTGTTATTTTCTTAGATATGAGAATGCCTAAAATTAGCGGTGAAGAAGTTTGTAAAGAGCTAAGAAAAATAACTCCCAATAAAGAAGAGCTTAAAATATATGCACTTTCAGCACAAACATTCTCAAAAGAGTGCCGCGAAGAACTCATAAACAATGGATATAATAACTTAATCAGCAAACCTTTTTCGGAAAGCGAAATATTAGAAATATTAAATAGTTCAGATACTATTATGCAAAAAGAAAACAACACTGTTTCAGCCTTAAATCTAAACTCATTCCTTACTCTTAGCAACGATCTAGAAGAGATATTAGAACTTTTTGATACAATAATTGAAGAAACAACAAAAGACTTATCAAATTTTCAAAAGGCCATAAATGATAATAATATTGATAAAACAACTTTGATACTTCACAAACTAGCTGGTAGAATAGGACAAATTGGAGAGAAAGAATTAGCCGCTAAGCTTAGAGATAAAGAGATAGAAACAAAAAACAGTGAAATGATTACTGGCAATTTTGATTCACTTATCGAAGATGTTTCTATTTTTGTAAAAAATATAGAAACTGAAAAGGATAAATTATTTTCAAACTAGAAAAAATGAAAAATATATTTCTGATAGGATTTATGGGTTCAGGAAAATCCACTATTGGCAAAAATCTTGCAAAAAAACTTAATAAAGAATTTATAGATTTAGATGATTATATAGTTGAAAAAAAACAGATGACTATCACTGATATTTTTCAACAATTTGGCGAAGAAGAGTTTAGAAAATTAGAAAATAGTGCATTAAAAGAGATTATAAAAAACAAAAATCAAATTATTGCTACTGGAGGTGGCGTTCCGTGCTTTTATGACAATATGGAGATTATGAATGAAAATGGAACAACTGTATTTCTACAACTCCCTGCAGAAGAACTAGCTAAAAGACTTGCTAATGAAAAAGCTCAAAGACCACTAATAGCAGAGCTTTCAAACAGCGAGCTAATTGATTTTATAAATAAAAAACTTAACGAAAGAGACAAATTTTATAGCAAAGCTAAAGTTATAATAAACTCCAATTCAAAAGATATTAATTACTACATAAGCTCCATAAACGAGTAGTCAAAAGTTAAAATGTTTGAAAAAAGTTTGAAATATCTTGATTTCTTCTGATATTCGCTGCGCTAAACATAAAAAACATTTTGATGCGTGGAGCTATTATAGGAGACATAATAGGTTCTTCTTTCATTAACAAAAATATTGATTCGCAAGACTTCCAACTATTCCAGGAGACTTCTGCATTTACAGATGATACAATTTTAATTATATCAACGGCCGATGCTTTGTTAAATAATTTAGATTATAAAGAATCTATGATTAAATGGGTAAAAAAATACCCAGAAGCTGGATATAGAGAACAATTTCTACAATGGGTCAGCGACAATGGCACTACTGAATATGTCAGCGGTGGAGAGGGTGCAGCTAGAAGAATCACTCCTGTAGGGTTTGCTGTTTCATCAATAAAAGAAGCTGTGGAAGAATCTGTTAGAAGTACCGAAATCACTCATAACATACCAGTCAGACTAGAAGCATCTCAAGCAGCAAGTATTGCAATTTATATGGCAAAACACGGCGCTACAAAGCAAGAGATAAAATCTTATATTTCTGTCCATTTTGGATATGATTTATCGCTAGATATTGAATATTGGAAAAATGAGTTGAAAAGCAAAGAACTTCCAGAAACACCTGTTCCACCAGCATTAGCAGCTTTCTTTCAAGCATCAGACTTTGAAGAAGCAATCAGGTTTGCCATATATATCGGTGGCCCAACAAGCACGATTGCTAGCATAGCGGGCGCGTTAGCACAAGCTTACTTTAAACATATACCAAAATCATTTGAAAGAAGAGCTTTATCTAGATTAACACACGAGCTGGCGCAATTAATAAGCGATTTTGAAGAAAAATATAAATAAAAAAATTTGAAGTATTGCACTATATTATAATAGTGCAATATTTAATACTTCCATTACATTTTCCACATAGTGGAACTCCAATCCTTTGATATAGATATCTTTTATCTCATCAATATCTTTCAAGTTCTCTTTTGAAAGAATTATCTCTGTAATTCCAGCACGTTTTGCAGCCAAAATCTTCTCTTTTATACCACCAACTGGTAACACCTTACCACGCAAAGTAATTTCACCTGTCATTGCTATACGTGATTTCACTTTACGACCTGTAAATATTGACGCTAACGATGTAGCCATTGTTATACCTGCCGATGGGCCATCTTTTGGAATTGCACCCTCTGGAACGTGAACGTGTACATTATTCTCCTCAAAAAGCTTTGGGTCTATATCCAACTCTTTAGCATTAGATTTTAAATATTCCAATGCTAAAACAGCCGACTCTTTCATCACATCACCTAAATTTCCGGTTAATGTTAATGTCCCTTTCCCTTTACTTTTGCTACTCTCTACAAATAATATCTCACCACCAAAAGCTGTCCAAGCTAAACCTGTTACAACACCTACCGATAATCCTTTCTCCCAGCTATCTTTGCTATATCGCGGAACTCCAAGCATCTCAACTAAATCAGCCGATGTTACACGCTTTTTATACTCTTGGTCTGAAGCTATTTTAAGAGCTACTTTTCTACATACACGAGCCAAAGTCTTATCCAACTGACGCACACCTGATTCACGAGTATAGTTCTCTACAATCTGTGATATAATTGGCTTTGTTAACGAAAGTCCTCCTTTCGGAATTCCGTGATTTTCCATCTGTTTTGGAATAAGATGTTTTCGAGCAATCTCTACTTTTTCATCTAAAATATATCCACTCACATCTATAAGCTCCATTCTATCCAAAAGAGGTGCAGAAATAGTGCTCAATGAGTTAGCTGTTGCTACGAACATCACTTTAGATAAGTCATAATCAACATCTAAATAATTATCGTGGAATGTATTATTTTGTTCTGGATCTAACACTTCCAACAAGGCAGAAGCAGGGTCGCCGTGAAAACTTTTCTGTATTTTATCTATCTCATCCAAGATAAAAACAGGATTTGATGAACCTGCCTTTTTAATATTTTGAATAATTCTGCCTGGCATAGCACCAATATATGTTTTCCTATGACCACGAATTTCTGACTCATCGTGCAATCCTCCAAGTGACATTCTGACATACTTACGCCCCAAGGATTCTGCAATGGATTTTCCCAAGGAGGTTTTCCCAACTCCTGGAGGTCCATACAGACAGAGAATAGGAGATTTTAAATCACCTTTTAACTTAAGAACTGCAAGATGCTCTAAAATACGCTCTTTAACATTATCTAAACCATAATGATCTCTATCTAATATCTTTGTTGCACGCTTTAAGTCAAAATTATCTTTTGTATACTCTTCCCAAGGCAAGTCAATCAACACTTGCAAATAGTTATACTGAGTAGAATACTCTGGCGATGAACTATTTAAACGTCTCAACTTATCCAACTCTTTAAAGAAGAGCTCTTTTGTTTCATCTTTCCATTTTTTATCTTTTGCTGCCTCTTCAAGCTCACGCACAGACTCTTCGACTGGATTACCACCAAGCTCATCTTGAATAGTCTTCATCTGTTGATGCAGAAGATATTCACGCTGTTGCTGATCCATCTCACGCCTTACTTTAGACTCAATGTCATTTTTTATCTCTAGCAACTGAACAGCCTTAACAAGATGCTCAACCAAAGCCAAACCACGCTCATACAGTGAATCAATCTCCAAAATACGCTGTTTATCTTTGACACTTATATCGCTATTTGCTCCAATATAATTTATCAAAAACATTGAGTTATCGATATTCTTCAAAGCAAATGATGCCTCTGGTGGCAAATGAGAAGAACCTTTGATAATCTTTAACGACAAATCTTTCAGGGAGCTAACAACTGCCTCAAATTCACGTTTATCATCATCTGTTGGATGTGTGTCTTCCAATAAGGTTACCTTAGCTTTCAAATATGGCTCCTCCGAAACTATCTCATTCCAACGAAAACGCTTACGTCCTTGAATTATAACTGTTGTTGAGTTATCTGGCATCTCCAAAATCTTAAGAATTTTAGCCATCGAACCAACTTGCACTATATCCTTAGAAGTAGGATTATCAACATCCGGATTTTTCTGAGCAATAGCCCCTAAATAACCCTTATTACGATGCACTTCTCTAATTAATTGTAAAGACTTTTCACGTCCTACAGAAATAGGAACTATAACTCCAGGAAACAAAACCATATTGCGCAGTGGCAATAATGGCAAATCATCTATAGGCATATTTTCATCACTTTCTTCAAACTCTTCATCATCATCTATAATTGAAATAAACTCCGAATCTGAATCTAAGAAATCATCACCACTAAGCTGTCTAATTGATATTTTTATATTATCCATATTTTCAAATAACTAAATCCATCTATGACACATTGTCACAAATAGAGTATTACAAAACCTCTTTACCTATTAGTCAATAGCTATGCCAAAAATAAAGGAGTTGTTTATTTTAAAAAAAAACATAATTAGCCTAAAACAAAAAAACCTTGGTGCTGACCAAGGTTTCTTTTATGCTATTAAAAAAAAGAATTTACTTCTTTTTGTTTTCTAGATGTTTTTGATATCTACTCATAAACTTGTCAACGCGACCAGCAGTATCAACTAAGTTCATCTTACCAGTATAAAAAGGGTGAGAAGAACTTGAAATCTCTAATTTTACAACTGGATACTCAACACCGTCAATAACTTCTGTTTCACGAGTGTTTACTGTTGATTTAGTAATAAATACATCACCATTAGACATATCTCTAAATGCAACCAAGCGATAATTTTCTGGATGAATTCCTTGTTTCATTGTATTGTTTATTAACATTATAGAACTGAGGCACCTGAATGATGACTTAACCAAATACTTTCAGCTCAAATTTATAATTATTTCAATTTTAAGACCATAAAGGGCGACAAAGTTAAAACTTTACATTAATAATGACAAATCTTTGCCTAATATTTTTGCAAATATTTTTCCTATCACTCTGATTTATATTTCGTATCTACTGGTATTGTTCCAGCTCGTCCAACTTTTCTCTTACTATTTTCATCAAATAAAACTCTATAAGTAATATGTTTTTTTCCAAAATCAGCATTCATTGCATCAACTAATGCTTGCATTTTTGGATTAAAATCTCCAACCCAAGAAATCTCCATTTCTGTTATGTGAGGACGCTTCGCCATTACATCACGCAATTGCCAAAAAATCCCAGACTCAATACCTAATCGTTGATACTTTGGCTTCACTCCCATTATCACAATTCTTGTACGAGTCATAGCTTTGCGCCATTTATAATAGACAAATTTTAACTTATTAATAAAATTCATCTTACCATTAAGATGCTTAATTATCTGATTAACATCTGGAAACATTACAAAAAAAGCTATTGGCTCATCATTGTGATATACATACCAAACCATATCTTCCTCCATAAATGGCTTTGCCTCTTTTAGAGTATTATATAATACCTCACGCTCCATAGGAGTAAAATTATCGTGAAAACGCCAAGCATCATTATATACTTCAACAAAATCATCTACAAACTTGTCTGCATTTTTCCATCTAAAATGTCTAAAATCGTATCCATCACGCTTTACAACACGACCGGCAATCTTCCAAAAACGCTCTGGAAAACGCTTCTGCGCATTCAAATGATGAGTTACCTGATCGAAATAACTTGCAAATCCATACGATTCAAAAAACTCCACATAATAGGGCGGATTATATTGCATCCCAAAGGCTGGCTGAGTATATCCATCAACTAAAAGACCCCAAAAGTTATCATTTTCTCCAAAATTTATTGGCCCATCCATAGCCTCCATTTCGCGCTCTTGAAGCCACTGTTTTGCAGTATCAAACAGTAAAAAAGCTGCCTTTTTATCTTTTACACATTCAAAAAAACCAAGTCCGCCAGTTGGTTGCTCATATCCAAAAGCTTTTTCTCTATTTATAAAAGCAGCAACACGACCAATTGTAGTTCCAGAATCATCAATTAAAATAAACCGCTCAGCCTCTCCGTGACTGTAAAAGCTGTTTACTTTCGGATTAAATATCTCTTCTATCTGAGCATTTAGCGGACGAACATAATTATCATCCTCTTTATAAATCAAATCAACTACATCTAAAAACTCACTTTTTGAACTACTGTCGTTTACTACTACTATTTTCATTTTAAAATATTTTCTAACAATATAGATTATGCCATTTCAATCTCAAAAATTATCTCTTCGCCAGCTTGTTTTAAACGTACATCTTCAGAGTTTAATAATTTATTTGCAATTGACAAAATATTTTCACGAATTGACTCATCAAATCTACCTGCCATTTTCAAACTATTAGTTGCAGCTCTTGATAATTGAGGGTTTGAAATCATTTCAAAAATATGATTAATATTCTTAGTCACTATAGGACTCATTTTACTATCTGAATCTCTATATTGCCAACCTATACTCATCAATGCAGCATATCTTACATAAGGTTCTTCACTATATATCCACTTCTCAATCAACTCCTCTGAATCTTTTCTCTTTCCTAACAAATTAAATGCAATCTGTTCAGCAATCTCGACATTGTCAATATGTTTAGTCCACTCATCAAGATGCGAATCTGTAATTTCACTAGGATTTACTAGCATTGTTGCTAAAATCAGAGTCTCACGATACTCTAAATGCCACAATCTATCAGCAATTTCGAAACTATGATGCTCCGCAAACTCTTTGGCCAAAGAACGAAGATGAACAAGTGAAACTCCATAATTCAACCTATAATTAATCCCCATCTCTTCCAGTTGGCTGCTCACCTCACCTATTTTCAGATGCTTTATTCGTGCAACTATATTTTGAATAATAACATCTAACTCTTCATTATATACGTAAAACTTCATATTGTCAATTTAAATTTTCAATACAAAAATAAGGAACTTATGATACATTCAATTAAATAATGATTAAAAACTTAATAAAAGACATTTTTAATATTACGAAGAGAACACTACCAAACAGACCTCACACCCCTGTTTACCAAACGAATACAAACACAACCATACAAAAATGCAACACATAGATATAAATAATCTAAAAAAAACAATGCATTTTTATCAAAACCCTTGCATAATTAAAATAAATATACTTATATTTGCATCGCTAAAAAATGGTGAATGTAGCTCAGTTGGTTAGAGCGCTAGATTGTGGTTCTAGAAGTCGCCGGTTCGAATCCGGTCTTTCACCCTACAAAACCCAGCTGTTTTCAAACAAACAGCTGGGTTATTTTGTTTTAATGTAATACTCTTGTTTTTATTGATACAAATTATTTATGTAAATTTGTAAATTCACAAACCTATCATACTTCACAAATAATTTTATATATTATAAAATATGATTACTTCAGAACAACTAAAAGACTTGAATGAACGCAAGGATGCGTTAAGGAGGCATCTTTGACATCGATAGAAAACGTATCGATATCGAAGAAGAAGAATTAAGAACTCAAGCACCTGATTTTTGGGACAATCCTAAAGAGGCCGAAGAAAAAATGGTTAAAATCAGAAATCTCAAAAGTTGGGTTGATGATTATGATGCAGTCGAAGAGGCTATAGATGACCTTACTGTTTTAAATGAATTTTTCGAACTTGGAGAGGCTGATGAAAATGACGTTACCAAATCATTCGATAAAGCCATAGAAAAAGTTGAAAATTTGGAACTTAAAAATATGCTTCAACGTGAAGAAGATAGAATGGGAGCTATTCTAAAAATAAATGCTGGCGCAGGTGGAACAGAAAGTCAAGACTGGGCACAAATTCTTATGAGAATGTACCTTAGATGGGGTGAACAAAACAACTACAAGGTTTCTGTTCTACACATTTTAGATGGAGATGAGGCTGGTATAAAAACTGTAACCATACAGTTTGAAGGTGAATATGCTTACGGCTACCTAAAAAGTGAAAACGGAGTACACAGATTAGTTAGACTTAGTCCGTTTAATGCAGCAAACAAACGTATGACCTCATTTACATCAGTTTTTGTAATTCCACTTATTGATGACTCTATAGAGGTTGAAATAAATCCAAGCGATATAAGTTGGGACACTTTCCGCTCAGGTGGTGCAGGAGGACAGCACGTTAACAAAGTAGAAACGGGTGTAAGGCTTAAACACGAGCCAACTGGCATAGTAATTGAAAATACAGAGTCTCGTTCACAAGGTGCTAACCGTGAAAATGCGCTAAGAAATCTACGTTCTCAACTTTATGAACTAGAGATGAGAAAAAGAATGGAAGAGCAAGATAAAATTGAGTCACAAAAGAAAAAAATAGAGTGGGGTTCACAAATTAGATCTTATGTTATGCAACCATACAAACTAGTTAAAGATGTTAGAACTGGATTTGAATCTTCTAACATTCAAGATGTATTAGACGGAGATTTAGATGGTTTTATAAAAGCGTATTTAATGCAGTTTGGCGCAGAAAATATATTTAATTAACTATTATAATAAATTTGTAAGATGATTAAAATAGTTCACAATCCACGATGTAGTAAAAGTCGTCAAGCATATAATCTTTTAGTCGAAAAGGGATATGAAGTGGAAGAAATTCTATATATGAAAAATCCTTTAACAAAAGAGGAACTAAAAGATATTATCACTAAACTTGGCATCAAGCCTTTTGATTTAATAAGAACAAAAGAGGCTGAATTTAAAGATAACTATAAAGACAAAGAGTTGAGTGATGACCAATGGATTGATGCAATGGTAAAATTCCCAAGACTAATTGAACGTCCAATAGTTATTAAAGATAATAAAGCTATTATCGGAAGGCCAACAGAAAAGATTTTAGAAATTATTTCATAAGAACGGATAATGAAAATTTTCCACTCAATAGATGATTATAAAGGTAAAGCACCAATTGTTACAATGGGTACTTTTGATGGTGTGCACCCTGGCCACAAGGCTCTTTTAAAAGAGATTGTGACAATTGCTAAAGAAGAAAATAGTGAATCAATGGCTCTTACTTTTTGGCCACACCCACGCTTAGTGCTTGAGAAAGATGCTGATAAACTTAGACTTTTAACAACTTTAAAAGAAAAAACTAAGCTTATCGAAGAGATTGGGGTTGAGAATTTAATGATACTTCCTTTCTCTAAAGAACTTGCAGAGATGTCATCAAAAGAGTTTACCGAAAAAATATTGGTTGATAAACTAAAAATAAGTCACTTAGTTACCGGATTCAATCACCAATTTGGGAATGATGGAATAACTACTAAGGAACTAAAAATCTTATCAGATAAACACTGTTTTAAATTTAATAGATTCCATCACGTTGACGTGGGAGGAGATCATCCAAGTTCTACACAAATTAGAAAACTGTTACTAGAGGGAAAAATTGAGAAAGCCAATCACTTATTAGGCTATCCATACAAAGTTACTGGTATTGTTACAGAAGGCAAACAACTTGGTAGAACAATCTCATATCCTACAGCAAACATTAAAATTGATGAAAACTATAAACTTATACCACTAGATGGCGTATATGCTTGTCGAGCTATATTAAATGATAAAACTTATAATGCAATGGTTAACATAGGTGTTCGCCCCACAGTAAGCGAGCAACTTGACCACAGAACTGTCGAAGTTCATATACTAGATTTTAATAAAGACATATATAAAGAGCAACTATCCGTGATGTTTATTGAAAGAGTAAGAGATGAGATGAAATTTGATGGTATTGATGCTCTTAAAAATCAACTAACACAAGATGAGAAAATCATTAGAGAAATATTGAATAAAACAAAAATATAAAATATCTAAACAATGGAATTTAAAGACTATAGAATTAAAGATATTAAACTAGCAGAGTTTGGTAGAAAAGAGATAGAGATTGCCGAAAAAGAGATGCCAGGTTTAATGTCGTTGAGAGAGAAATTTGGTAAAGAGCAGCCTCTTAAAGGTGCAAAAATTATGGGCTCACTGCATATGACAGTTCAAACGGCTGTTCTGATTGAAACATTAGCACACTTAGGTGCAACAGTTCGTTGGGCAAGTTGTAATATATATTCAACCCAAGACCACGCAGCAGCAGCAATAGCAGCAGCTAAAATCCCTGTTTTTGCTTGGAAAGACGAGACACTTGAAGAGTATTGGTGGTGTACTGAAAGAGCTTTAGATTTTGGTAATGGCGAAGGACCTGATTTAATTGTTGATGATGGTGGCGATGCAACATTACTTGTTCACAAAGGTGTTGAAGCTGAAAAAAATCCTGCAATTTTAGATGAAGATTATAGCCAAGAGGGTGAAGACTTTAGAGAGCTAATGATTTTAGTTAAAAAACTTTACAACGAGAATAATCAGCGTTGGACAAAAGTAGCTTCAAAAATTAAAGGAGTTAGTGAAGAGACTACAACGGGAGTTCACAGATTATATCAAATGCTTGAAAAAGGCGAACTACTTTTCCCTGCAATAAATGTAAATGACTCAGTTACAAAATCAAAGTTTGACAATCTATATGGTTGCCGCGAGAGTTTGGCAGATGGTATAAAAAGAGGTACCGACGTTATGGTTGCTGGTAAAACTGTAGTTGTTTGTGGTTATGGTGATGTGGGCAAAGGTTGTGCACAAAGTATGAGAGGTTTTGGTGCAAGAGTTCTAGTCACTGAAATTGACCCAATTTGCGCTCTTCAGGCTGCAATGGAAGGATATGAAGTAACAACTGTTGAAGAAGCACTTAAAGAAGGTGATATATACGTTACAGCAACTGGTAATAAAGATGTTATAACAATCGAACATATGGCTAAAATGAAAGATACTGCCATTGTTTGTAACATTGGACACTTTGACAATGAAATTCAAGTTGACAAATTAGAGAAATATCCTGGAATAGAAAAGATAAATATCAAACCACAAGTTGATAAATATGTGTTCCCAGAAGGACACAGCATCACTCTTCTTTCTAAAGGTAGATTAGTTAATCTTGGAAATGCAAACGGACATCCAAGTTTTGTAATGAGTACATCATTTACAAACCAAACATTAGCTCAAATCGAACTTTGGACAAAAGAGCATAATATAGGTGTATATACTCTTCCAAAAGAACTTGATGAAGAGGTAGCTAGATTGCATTTAGATAAATTAGGTGTGAGACTCACAAAATTAACTAAAGAACAAGCTGACTATATCGGAATATCAGTAGATGGACCGTATAAGGCTGGCCACTACAGATATTAGGATAAGATAAATATATGATATGGAACTTCGCTTCTTCTTAAGCGTAGTTCTATATTTTTTTCTTTAATTATAAATAGTCAACAAATTTTTATCCAGTCGAGTACGATATGTTTTTAAGGGATATTTTGCAGGCCCCTCAATAACATCTCCATCAGAGATAGCAACTAAAAAATGAGATTGACAGCAAGAACAAGTGGCAGTAAAACCATCATCATCAAAAGAGACTTTACAGTTTTCACTCTTGTCGTGTGGGCAATATCGTTCAAATGCATAATATTCATCAAATCCTTTACGAATGATTAAAACACCCGAAATACCAGCTTTTCTACCATATCTATCTCTATTTAATGTAAAGAATTCACTATTATAGTCAGGCAAATTTAAATCGATGGTTACAGAAAAACGATAGTTGGGAACGGGATGTCGCTCTGTTTCACAAGAATTAAATAAAACAGATGATAAGGAGATTAGTAATAAAATATAATTGTGTAATTTCATAAGCCAAAAATATAATTGTAACAAAACTATAAAAAAATAGATAAAGTTTATTTGGATTTGTCTATATATACGGCTAAATTAGCTAATATTTTAATTATTATGAAAGAAGCAAAAGGAGACATATTATATCTTGTTTTAATGATTGTTGCAGGGGCAATAAGCTTTATAGCAAAGGCTGCCAAAAAACCAGTCATTAATGATATACCCGAAATTTCTTCTAATAATGAAGATGAATTTGAATTTGATGATGAAGAGTTTGATACTGTTATAACTAATTATTCTGATGATTCTAATGTAAAGCAAGAGGCTGAGCCTAAACGTAAGACAGAATACCAAAGACTTGAGAATACTTTTACATCTAAATATCATTTTGAAAATAAAAGTAGCAAATCCTCAAAAAAAGCTGCGATGGAGGAGGCTTCTAATGAAAATGACATAGAGTATAAAGAAGTTGAAGAGTATGAATGGTTTAAAAATCCCAATGATTTACAAAGAGCATTTGTTTATTCAGAGATTTTAAAAAGACCAGATATATAATTAAGATTCAAAAACATTAACTGTTTAAATAAATAAACACATTACAAAAGAATCTCTATCAACAATTTGAGATTCTTTTATTTTATAAACAAATTACAAGTAAAACGATTATTGGAGGAGATAAAATGTCAACAATAAGTTATGTAACCGAAGAAGGTTTTAAAAGATTAAACGACGAGCTCAATCAACTAGAAGGAGTTGAGAGACCAAGAATATCAAGGCAAATTGCTGAAGCAAGAGATAAAGGCGACCTTTCTGAGAATGCAGAATATGATGCAGCAAAAGAAGAGCAAGGACTTTTAGAAATGAAAATAGCTAAACTAAAAGAGACAATTGCTTCGAGCAGAATTATAGATGAATCAAAGCTAGATACATCAAAGGTGCAAATACTAAATAAGGTGAAACTAAAAAACCTTAAAACAAATCAAATTATGACCTATCAGCTTGTATCTGAAAGTGAAGCAGACTTAAAAGCTGGAAGAATAGCTATAACAACGCCTATCGCTAAAGGATTATTAGGCAAAAAAGTTGGAGAAAATGCAGAAATAAAAGTACCATCAGGTATTATGACATTTGAAATTATAGAAATCACACTTTAATTTTTTATCTGAAAAATTCTCCATATAACATATATTAAAAGGTTGAAACAGTAGTAACGTTTCAACCTTTTCTTATTTTCAAAAAGCAGATAAATAAAATTACAAGCTAATCAACTATGTATCTCTTGATTTTTTTGTATTTTTATTCCAAATTGTCCGTTAAGAGAAAACTAAGTTCAATATAACAAATCAGATTTATCCAAAAATAAAATTTAAAAATACAACATATAACCCCTAAATTAGCTTCGATGAACGCTGTTCCCCTAAAGGGGACTTTTAGTTCTGCTATCAAATTGTAACCCGCTGGTTACTAGCCTCTTTAGGGGGGGTTGGGGGTAAAACATAATAGAGTATTACTGAGTATATATCATTAATTAATCTATGAACAATTTTAGTCTATTACTTTAAAATCACAAAACATAAAAAATGGCAACAATATTTACAAAAATTATCAATGGTGAAATCCCAAGCTACAAAATTGCTGAAGATGATAACTACTATGCTTTTTTAGATATAGCCCCACTTACAAAAGGGCATACTTTAGTTGTTCCTAAAAAAGAAGTTGACTACTTTTTTGATTTAGATGATGAAACAACTCAAGGAATAGCTCTATTTGCAAAAAAAGTTGCCATAGCAATTAAAAAATCAGTGGAATGTGTGAGAGTTGGAGTAGCAGTTCTAGGCTTAGAAGTTCCACACGCACACATACATTTAATACCTATACAGACGGAAGCTGACATTAGTTTTTCAAAACCAAAATTGCAATTGTCAAAAAAAGAGATGGAAGAGATTGCCAAAACCATCAGAGATAATTTTGAGGGGTAATTATTTCCCACTCACCCTACCTGGGTTTTTATTAATAAACTCTTTCCAACTTTTTACAGAAGATTGTGAAATAGGATTACCTGCCTGAAAATGATGACATAAAGCAGCTGCCAATCCATCTGTTGCATCGTGATATTTAGGCATCTCTTCAATTTTAAGATATTGTTGCAAGAACATAGCAACTTGTTCTTTTGAAGCTCTACCACGTCCAGTTATGGCTTGTTTAATTTTTAGTGGTGCATATTCAAAAATCGGAATTGAACGAGAGAGTGCAGCTGCCATCGCAACACCTTGAGCACGCCCCAACTTCAACATAGATTGAACGTTTTTACCAAAAAAAGGTGCTTCTATTGCCAACTCATCTGGATGATAAGAGTCAATCAATTGAACCACCCTCTCAAATATTTTTTTCAACTTCAAATAGTGATCAGAATATTTTTTCAGCTCTAAAACTCCCATTGCAATCATTGATGGTTTATTATCAACAACTCGAAGAAGCCCATACCCCATCACAGTCGTACCGGGGTCAATCCCTAAAATAATCTTCTCTTTTCTATTTGAATTTGACATTTATACTCTTTTCATTATTGAGCTAAAGTGAGTTACTTCCTCTCCAAAAACTTCATATATCTTCTTTAAAAAAGAAGACATCTCCTCGTCCACATCCCCCACCCCAGTAATATCTTTACAGCTCCACTGAAGTGAAAATATTAAATATCCATCTGGAGACTCTGATACAACCTCATACATCTTGAATCTTTCATCATCAAACCCAAGAGATTTGGCAACTCCATCAATGCAATTCTCAATCCACGCCATCCACTCCACTCGACGCATTGGATGGACATAAAATGAGGTATTAAATACGTAAGGCATAATTATATACTATTCGATTATTTCAAAACCACAGTATGGAACCAACACTTTTGGAATCTTAATTCCACCATCAAATTGATTATTCTCAAGCAATGCTGCCACTATTCGTGGTAAAGCCAATGCACTACCATTTAATGTGTGTGCAAGCTGAGTTTTTTTCTCTCCCTCTTCTCTATATCGTAACTTTAAACGATTGGCTTGAAAACTCTCAAAATTACTTACTGAACTAACTTCCAACCAACGCTCTTGTGCTGCCGAATAAACCTCAAAATCATACGTTAATGCAGATGTGAATCCCATATCTCCACCGCAAAGACGCAATATTCTCCAAGGCAACTCAAGCTTCTCTACCAGTGATTCTACGTGTGCAACCATTTCATCTAAAATCTCATAAGATTTTGATGGATGCGCAACCTGAACTATCTCAACTTTATCAAACTGATGCAATCTGTTTAATCCACGAACATCTTTTCCATAAGAACCCGCTTCACGTCTAAAACAGGCAGAATAAGCACAGTTTTTATATGGTAAATCTTCCGCATTTAAAATTACATCACGATATATATTAGTCACAGGCACCTCAGCTGTTGGTATAAGATACAAATTATCAACCTCTGCGTAATACATTTGTCCCTCTTTATCTGGTAGCTGACCAGTTCCAAAACCAGATGCTTCATTAACTAAAAGAGGAGGAATAACCTCATCATAGCCAGACTTTGAAGCCTCGTCAAGGAAAAAGCTAATTAATGCACGTTGTAATTTTGCACCTTTTCCTTTATAAACAGGAAAACCAGCTCCTGTTAATTTAACTCCAAGCTCAAAATCAATTAAATCATACTTTTTAGCCAACTCCCAATGAGGTAAAGCATCTTTTAACTGTGGAAATTCTCCCCCACTTTTCACTTCAACATTGTCCTCAGCCTTTGTGCCCTGAGAAACAGAGCTATGTGGCAAGTTAGGTAGTTCAACTAATTTAGAATATAATTTATCTTCAATTGATACTAGCGAATCTGTAAGCTCTTTTATTTCATCTTTTAAAACAGTCGTTTTTTCTCTTGCCTCATTGGCTTCATCTTTTTTGCCCTCTTTAAATAATAGACCAATGGACTTTGATAACTGATTCAATTCTGCCTGAAGAGATTCACTCTTTTGCTGAACATCTCTACGCTCATTGTCTAGCGATATCACATCCTCAACAATCGCAGAAGCATCAAAATTTCTAACCTTTAATCGGTCTATAACCTCTTGTTTATTATCTTGAATATATTTTAGTGTCAACATAAAAAGTCGATTTATAAATTAGTAAAAACAAAAAATCTCCTGATTTTGTCACTAAAGTAACAAAAACAGGAGACTTCTATACTTTTTAATGCTACTTATTCTGCAGTAATAGGCTCAACAGATACATAAGAACGATTGTCTTTCTTTCTTCTAAAAACAACATTCCCATCTGTCAATGCGAATAAAGTATGATCTTTTCCCATACCTACATTGTCACCTGGGTGGTGCTGTGTACCACGCTGACGAACAATGATATTTCCTGATTTTGCGAATTGACCTCCAAAAATCTTAACTCCTAATCGTTTACTTTCCGACTCACGACCGTTTTTGGAACTACCAACTCCTTTCTTATGTGCCATATCTTAATATTTTTTTATATTAACCTACTAAAATATCTTCAATTTGAATCTGACTTAAATATTGACGGTGACCATTTTTCTTACGGTATCCTTTACGTCTCTTCTTCTTGAAAACAATAACTTTATCACCTTTTAAGTGAGATAAAACTTTCGCTTTTACTTTTGCGCCCTCAATTACAGGAGCACCAATTTTAACACCACTCTCATCTTCGATTAAAAGAACATCATCAAACTCAACTGATGATCCCTCTTCGGAAGCTAAACGATGTACAAAAATTTTAAGATCTTTTTGGACTTTAAACTGTTGTCCTGCAATAGTTACAATTGCGTACATAATTATATTCTGTTTAATTATTTATTTTCGGAGGTGGATAAATTATTCTCTATAAATTTACCTCTTCCATATACCCCTCGAAATTATTTTGGACTGCAAAAATATATAAAATATATTATGATGCAAAATCTTTATACAACTTTATTAAAATGCTGACTTAAATTGCTCTATAAATCGAACATCATTCTCAAAAAACAAGCGAATGTCGTTTATCTGATACTTTAGCATGGCTATTCGCTCAACGCCCATACCGAAGGCAAAGCCACTATACTTTTTACTATCAATTTTAGAATGCTCCAAAACAGCTGGATCAACCATACCACAACCTAATATCTCAACCCATCCACTACCCTTACATACTGTACATCCCTTGCCACCACAAAGCGAACAAGAGATATCCATCTCTGCAGATGGCTCAGTAAACGGAAAATATGAAGGCCGCAATCTAATTTTTGTATCCTGACCAAACATTTCCTTTGCAAAATATAAAAGTGTTTGACGTAAATCTGCAAAAGAGACATCTTCATCAATATATAATCCCTCAACCTGATGAAATATACAGTGAGCACGTGAAGAAATCGCTTCATTTCTAAACACACGACCTGGGAAAATTGCTCTAATCGGCGGTTCATCTTTTTCCATAACTCGCACCTGAACTGAAGAGGTATGAGTACGCAAAAGAATATCTGGATCTTTATTTATAAAAAACGTGTCTTGCATATCACGTGCAGGATGATCCAATGGAAAATTCAATGCTGAAAAAACGTGCCAGTCATCTTCAATCTCTGGTCCCTCGGCAATTGTAAAACCTAAACGACCAAAAATTTCTGCAATTTGATTACGAACAATCGATAAAGGATGTCTATTCCCCAATGGAAAAGATGCTCCAGGTGCAGTTAAATCAATTTTATCCTCGGATGCATCAATTTTTGAAAAAGAATCTTTCAACTGCTGAATAACTTGCAGAGCTTCTTGCTTTAGGTTATTTAATGCTAAACCAACGTCTCTTTTTTCTGCTGGTGGCACATTTTTAAAATCATCAAAAAGTGAGGATACTATACCTTTTTTACTTAAATACTTAATTCGCAACTGCTCTGCTGCTTCCGCTGACTCTGCTGTTAATCCTTTTATCTCTTGGGATAAAGCGTCTATCTTTTGTAACATCGATTATTATTTATTTTTATAAAACACAAAAATAACAATAATTGCTCAATCATCAATATCTTATATAAGAAATCAATCTCTTCTTCCAACAAACATCATTACATAATATAATAGAGTTGCTAAAGCTGACAGTGCCGCAACCACATAAGTCATAGCTGCCCATTTTAAAGCATCTTTAGCCTCTGCGTGAGCTTTTCCCTCTGTTATTCCTGCTGTGTTAAGCCATACAAGTGCTCTTTTACTAGCATCAAACTCAACTGGCAATGTTACAAATGCAAAAAGGGTAAATATTCCATAACAAGCAATTATGATTAATAGAGCTACATCAAAAGAGATAAATTGAGGCAACATAAATGCTCCAAGAAACATCACAATAAAAATCACATTTAATATTCTTGCACTTACATTTTGCAATGGTACTAAAGTCGAGCGCAACTCGAGTGGCCCATATGCTCTTGCATGCTGAACTGCATGACCACATTCATGTGCAGCAACTGCTGCTGCAGATACATTTCTACCATGATAAACATCATTGCTTAAATTAACCGTTTTGTTAGTAGGATTATAGTGATCAGTTAATCTTCCACCCACTGAAGTAACCTGAACATCAGTAATACCATTATCACGAAGCATTTTTTCTGCAACTTCACGCCCTGATAAATTTGCAGATAGTGGTGTTTTTGAATACTTTGCAAAACGACTTTTTAATTGACTGCTAACGAACCAACTAGCGATAGCAAAAACTATGAAAATTAGTAGTAACATAACTTAATATTTTTATTTTATCGAATATAATTTACCCAAATTCTTTGCCAATACTATTTAGAAAGAAAATATTTAAATTTTATTAAGATAAAGGTTTTATTTTGAGTCGTTGACCCGGTTTTATTTTGTTTGTATTTGTGATATTATTTAGACGTATAATATCTTCATTTTTCACTCCTGGATATTGCTTTGCAATTGACCAAACGCTATCACCAGATTTAACTGTATGATAGATATATTCTCCATCGTCTTGTGTGGTTGGCGCTTGCTTTGAAGTTGTCGTAACAGGTGCTTTTGTACCATGTCTAGCTGCCACTTGTTGATAATGTGCTACTTTACTTTCGGGAACATATATTACTAGTTTTTGACCTACACGAATTACATTTCTATTAATGTTATTCCAATATCTCAAATCTGAAGGACGAACATCAAACCACTCGGAGATTAAACCAACCACATCACCAGATTTAACTGTATAATATACAGTCTTTCTTCCAGCTGGTGCAACAACTGCATGAGTAGCACTTGAAGGTAATACAACTAAACTTCCATTAGGAAAAAACTCATCACGCCTGTGAGTATATATAGTATCTTCAACATCTATAAAAGAAGCCATATTGTTAAAAGCTAATCTCAAAGCATATTGTTTTTTTCCAGAAGGAACTACATCACGCCTATATTGAGGATTTAGCTCTCTTAGAACGCTCAGTGGCAATCCTGTCATATCAGATACCTGTGTAAAATGCAGAGCTTTATTAATTAGTACCGTATCTGTAGCAAGTGGAAGTGTCACAGGAGTTTTTGTAATATTGTGCTCTTTTGCATAATTAAATGTATAGGTTGCTGCTATAAAAGCTGGTACATATCC
>CAZHHH010000001.1:16545-60779 GCA_964532085.1 uncultured Marinilabiliaceae bacterium | reverse complement strand
TATCTATTTGAATTTTTTTATATTTTTTAGTATATTTGATAACTCAAAATGAAAATGTGTATGCACATTACCATAAACCACTTTGAATAAGCATACTAATATTCAAAGTATCTAATTTTATATGATGAAAAAGATAACAGATATTTTAGGATTAAAAGAGAAGGAATCAGCTGAAATTGCAGGAAAATTAAATCAGCTTCTTGCAGACTATCAAATGTATTATCAGAATCTGAGAGGTTTTCACTGGACTATTTTAGGTGAGAAATTCTTTGTTTTACATGAAAAGTTTGAGGAGTTATATGACGATGCTGTTGATAAAATTGATGAAATTGCAGAGAGAATTTTAACAATTGGAGGAACACCAATTCATACTTTCGAAGATTATATTAAAACAGCAACTATTAAAGCTGAAAAGAATTTGACTGATGCAAAATCTACAGTTGAAGCTACTCTTAATAACTTAGGTCAACTAATTGCTCTTGAAAGAGAGATTTTAGAAATGGCAGGAGAAGCAGATGACGAAGGTACTGCTGCACAGATGAGTGATTATATTACTGGGCAAGAAAAAGTAGTATGGTTACTTTATTCTTTCGCAAAATAATATTTGTTTAAAACATATAATAAAAGCTGTCAATTTAAAAGTTGACAGCTTTTGTTTTTTTAATCTCTATAATTATATGTGCTGCTTGCTTGCCTAGTTGGCATTATAAGCATATCATTAATGTTGACGTGAGCTGGACGAGTTATCATAAACTCTATTGCTTCTGCAACATCTTCAGCATAAAGAGGAGTTAAACCTTTATATACATTGTCAGCTTTCTCTTTATTGCCATGATATCTAACAATTGAAAACTCTGTCTCAACCATACCTGGCGCTATAGACGAAACTTTTATATTATGGGGCAGCAAATCAATGCGCATTCCTTTTGTAAGCGCATCTACAGCATGTTTTGTAGCACAATATACATTCCCTGTAGCATAAACCTCTTTCCCAGCAATTGAACTTAAATTTATTATATGTCCACTTTTTTGTTCAATCATTTTAGGAATAACTAATTTTGAAATATTTAAAATTCCTTTAATATTAGTATCAATCATCTGTTCCCAATCATTTTCATCTCCGTCTTGAATGGGGTCTGCACCAAGTGCTAAACCAGCGTTATTTATTAATACATCGATTTTTTGCTGTTCTGTTGACAAACTATTCCAAGCATCTTCAACCTCTTTCTTGTTTCTAATGTCAAATGTTAAGGTTCTTATTTCTAAATTGTTACTAGAAAGCTCTTCTTTTAGTTCTTCTAATTTGTTTTTTCTTCGACCTGTTATAATTAAGTTATAATTGCCACTTGCTAATAATTTTGCAGTAGCTTTGCCGATTCCAGATGTTGCCCCTGTTATTAATATATTCTTTTTCATTTTGTTTTTTGTTATGATGTTGGTAGAATTGATGTTTTTTACTATTTTCATCTAAATAAATATACAAAGCTATTTTATAAATAAAAAAATAGAACAGATAAACTTAAAGATATTACTATGACAACACTTATTGCTTCAGAATACGATGCAGAGTCTTTTAATCTTACTTCTAAAGAGTTTGAAAATATACAAGAGATATTAGGAAGACGACCTAATATTGTTGAATTAGAGTTTTTTTCCATTTTGTGGTCAGAGCACGCTAGCTACAAACACTCAAATCATTGGCTTCAGATACTTCCAAAAAAATCTGATAAAGTAATAGTAGAGGCAGGTGAAGAGAGTAGTGGTGTAATAGATATTGGTAATGGGTTAGTCTGTTCATTTAAAGTTGAGTCGCACAATCATCCTTGTGCAATTCAGCCTCGTTTGGGTGCATCCACAGGGCTAAGAGTAGTGACAAGAGATATTTTTACGATGGGAGCTAAGCCTTTAGCTTTTTTAAATTCATTACGATTTGGTAATGATGAGCGCGAAACTGCAAAGTGGTTATTTCACGAGGTTATAAAAGGATTTTCTGATTTTGAGAACTCTTTTGAAGTTCCAGTAGTTGGAGGTGAACTGTTTTTTGCAGATGGCTTTAATAGTGCGCCAGTTGTGAATAATATGGTGGTTGGTGTAACAAAAAAAGAAAATATTATTTCGGCAGTTGCAAAAGGAAGTGGTAACATAGTTGTGGTTGTCGGTGTTCCAACAGGTAGCGAAGGAGTAGAAGGAGATCCATTTAGTGTGGGAATTTATAATGATAAAGAAACTTCCCATGTTTTAAATAGTTATTTAAGAAGTGTTGAGTTAGAAAAAGCGCTTTATCAATTGATACAAGAGTTAATTGATAGCAAACTTACTATTGGTATTCAGGGGGTTGGCGGACAGGGGATTGTTGGAGCTGTGGTTGAGATGGTTCGTAGAGGTAAATCTGGAATAAAACTATCAACAGAAAATATTCCAACAGAAATTGAAGGAATGTCATCACGAGATGTTTTAGTTTCTGAAACGTGGGGAAGAATATTACTTTGCATTTCGCCAGAAAAGGGAGATTTAATAAAAGAGATAGTTGAAAAATATGAACTCTCTTATGGAGTTCTAGGAGAGGTCACTGAAGATAAACTTTTTTCTCTTTATGAAAATGATAAACTATTAGCTGAATTACCTGTTGACTACTTAGGTTTTGGTGGAAAAACCCCAACTTATAAACCAGAGTTTAAATTACCAGAAATTGATAAATCTAAGGATATAGAAGTTGAAAGTGTTCAAGAGCCGGACCATTATCCTGCTACAGTTAGGAGTCTTTTAGAATCATATAATTTAGTCTCTAAAAAGTGGATTCAAGAACAATATTCACCAGAGCTTCGTTCTCAGGATTTGAGTTTAAGATATCCATCAGATGCCTCATTGATTGAGATTGAGCCAAAAGGTAAAGCCTTGGCAGCAACAATGGATTGTAATCCAGGATATATGACTGTTGATCCTTATGTAGGAGCACAAATAGCAGTGGCAGAAGCTGCGAGAAACATAGTTTGTGCTGGTGCAACTCCTTTGGCTGTTTCAGATTGTTTAAACTTTGGAAATCCTAAAGACCCAAAAGCTTATGGAGATTTTGTAGCATCAATAAAAGGGATAGCAAAGGCTTGTGAATTTTTTGATGTGCCAGTAATAAGTGGTAATGTAAGTTTCTATAATCATAGATCAAAAGATGGAGAAATACTACCTATAACACCATCTCCAATAATAGGAATGGTGGGTGTTTTAAATGATTCATCAATGCATACAACATTATCATTTAGACATAAAGGAGATATGATTTTCTTGATAGGAAAGTCAAGAAATGATATAAATGGCTCAGAATATATTAGGAAAGTATATGATATAAATGAGTCAATACCACCATATTATGATGCAGAGGAAGAGAGGCAATTGCAAGATATTATTTCAAAAGTAATTAATGAAAAGTTAGTGCGCTCTGTTCATGACGTATCAAATGGAGGTCTATTTTTTACACTGCTGGAGTGTGCTGTGCCTTTAGAGTTTGGGTTTGATGTAACAACTGATGCTGAAATAAGAAAAGATGCTTTTCTGTTTGGGGAATCGCAAAGTAGAGTTGTTGTTTCTGTATCTGCAGAAAAAGAAACAGCATTTATTGACTATATGATTGAACAAAAACACCCGTTTTCTATTTTAGGACATGTAACTAAAGGAGAAATTCGAATTGATGATGAATCTTATGGTTATGTGGCAGACATAAAAAAGACTTTTGAGAGTAAAATGAAAAATTGGGTAGAGGAAATTTAATAAATGAATTTTGAAATGAGTATAAAACCATATTCAACACAAGAGGGCAGTAAAAAAGAGCAGGTAACAGAAATGTTTAACACTATTGCACCTAAATATGACTTTTTAAATCGATGGTTATCTTTCAATATTGATAAGATATGGCGCAAAAATGTTGTCAAGAATATTGCTGGTGTAAAATATCCTGATGTGTTGGATGTGGCTACAGGCACAGGAGATTTGGCCTTAGCTATTGCTAAAAGAGTTAAAGTAAATATGATATATGGAGTAGATATTTCAGAAGAAATGCTGAAAATTGCAGATGAAAAAATTGCTAAAAAAGGACTCCATCAAAAAATATTTCTAAAAAGTGGAGATTCTGAGAATTTAGAGTTTGCAAATAATGAATTTGATTTTGTAACAGTAGCTTTTGGAGTTAGAAATTTCGAGAATTTAGAAAAAGGCTTAGCTGAGATGACAAGAGTTCTAAGACCAGGTGGCAAATTAATAGTTCTAGAGTTTACAAATCCAACTATCTTCCCTTTTAATCATATATACAAATTCTATTTTTTGAAAATACTACCTTGGTTTGGTGGCCTCTTTTCAAAAGATAAAGCTGCTTACAAATATTTACCTAATTCGGTAGTAAAATTTCCCGAAGGAAAAGAATTTCAAGATAAATTGGTAGAAGCTGGATTAAAGCCAATTAAAATGTCAAAGCAGAGCTTTGGAATAGCTACGATTTACGTTGCTGAAAAATAGATACAATATTATTTTTATAAATGCGTTTCAACTAAGACAATTAAATTTTTCAAAATCTTAAAGAAAATCATGAGGCAATTACTGCTTTTTATATTTGTAATGTCTAGCATCCTGCTCTCTGCTCAACCTGCAAAGCGTGCGTTAAACATACCAGCTTTTGATGAAAGACCTTTGCATTTTGGATTTTATGTAGGTTTAAATGTAATGGATTATAGCATAACTCATAAAGCTCCTAGTAAATTAGAGGGAGCTGAGAAAAGATATGGTGAAGTTGTTTCATTAGCTCCTGGAATTAATATTGGTATGGTAACAAGTTTAAAATTAAATAAACGTTTAAATTTTAGAGCCTTGCCAGGAATTAGTTTTGGGCAACGAGATATACTTTTTGTTGACAGTGACGGGAATAAAGATGATAAAAGTCTTGAAATAAAATCAACTTATCTTGAAATGCCATTATTAATAAAATATAATGGAGCAAGAATGGTTAATGCAAAGCCTTTTTTAGTTGGAGGTATAAATCCTAGATTTGATTTAGCAAAAACTAAAAAAGATGGTTTATATATGAACTCTTTTGATACATATCTTGAGATTGGTGCTGGAATAGATTCATATATGGCTTATTTTAGATTTACAACTGAGCTAAAGCTATCCATAGGGCTGTTTAATATGTTAAATCCTGCTGGAACGAGAGAACCAGAGGATATATTATATACTCATGTTCTTGATAAAATAACATCTAGAATTTTTCAGCTAACATTCTATTTTGAATAAATATTTAAGAAAATATTCTTCTGTTAAACTCTGAAAGTATTATCGCACTTGCAGTAGCTACATTTAATGATTCTGATTGAACCTCCTTTGTAAAAGGTGGAATTGTAAGGTGAACATCTATTTTAGGAATGTTGTAGTCTCTAATTCCCTGACCTTCATTACCTAAAATAATTGCACCTTTATTATCTAGTTGAGTTGTATAGATGTTTTTGCCTTCTAAAAGAGTACCATATATTTTGTTATTAGTTCTCTTTTTATAGGATGGTATAAATTCAGGTAAATCTTGATAATGCACAGCTACTCTGCCCATAGCACCCATAGTTGATTGCACAACTTTTGGGTTTAGCCAATCAACTGTATCATTAGAGGATATTATATTTTTAACTCCAAACCAATCAGCAAGACGTATGATAGTTCCAAGATTACCAGGGTCTTGAATTCCATCTAGAATTAGAATAAGTTGATTAGTTAATTCAGATATACTCAGTGATAATTTTGGATGCTCAAAAAGAGCTAAAACATTTTGTGGAGATTTTTGAAGAGATACTTTTTGTAATTCTTTTATAGAAGTTTCAATAACTTCAGTATAATTTGTAATTTTAATAGGAGATTTCCAGTCATTGGAATAAACTATGAGTTTTGGTCGAAGTCCAGCAGAAAGCAGATCATTTACACATTTTTCGCCTTCTGCAATAAAAAGATTATGTTTTAAACGGTACTTTTTTTGTACTAATGAATTAATAAGTTTTTTTTGATTATTACTGAGCATATTTTTTATAAATATTTGATTTTTAAGCAAAATTAATAACTATTTTATAAAATGACTTATTAATAAAAGAATAGAATGATAAAGATTGTTTATTTTTGGGCTAATGATTAGGCTTATTTTAAAATATATAATAATAATTTCTCTGTTTATTTCGATATCTATGTTATATGGATGTCGTTCTACTAAGTATGTGTCTGATGGTGAGCAACTTTTAAATAAAGTGCAAATTAAAACATCATCATCTAAAGATATATCAAAATCTGAGCTTAAATCATATCTGCGACAAGATGAGAATCATAAAATTCTATGGACATTTAGATTTTATCTTGGAATTTATAATTTATCAGGAAGAAATGATGACAGGAAAATAAATCAATGGTTAAAAAGGATGGGAGAGGCACCAGTTATTTTTGACTCAACCCTTGTTGATAGATCTGCTGAGCAGATGACTTTATATCTTAATAATCAAGGATATTTCTTAGCAGAAGTAGAAGATACTGTTAAAATTAGAAATCCTAAAAAAGTTAAAGTTGTATATAAAATAAAACCAGGACCAAGATATACATTAAATAATGTCTCTTATCAGATAGAGGATTCGGTAGTGAAGCCTTTTGTTTTAGCAGACACAACACGAACTGCATTGAGAAGAAATAGAGGTTTTGTTTTAGCAGCACACAATAGAGAGCGTGAACGAATTACTAGAAGATTGCAGAATCAAGGATTTTATAATTTTTCAAAAGAGTATATCTATTTTATAGCTGATAGTACAATTGGAAATCATCAAATCAATGATACATTAGTTTTGATGAGGCCCTCTGACAATATTTTGGGAAAGGATATAAATGGAAATCACGCAAGATATAAAATCAATGATGTCTACTTTCAAGTGGGTGAAGATTTTAACTTCGATTCTGATATAGATGAGGGAAGTACAAAGTATGACACCTTGTTTTATGAGGGAAATCATATATTATATAAAGGTAAACCTCAATTTAAGCCAGGAGTATTAACAAACAGCAGTTATATTAATTCTGGAGATTTTTATCAAGTGGATATGGTGGATAGAACTCAAAACCTTTTAGGAGGTATGAGATTTTTCAAATATATAAACGTACAATTTGATGAGTTAGAAGATAAAAAAGACCGTGATGGAAATCATTTGCTCGACTGTTATATTAATGTTGTGCCAAGTTCATTCCAATCTGTAGCATTTGCAATTGAGGGCACAAACTCTTCAGGTAATCTTGGGGCTGCAGGAAATATTAACTATCAACATAAAAATCTTTTTAAAGGAGCAGAGCTTTTTACATTTAATACAAGATTATCTAGACAGAATCAATTTATAAATAGAGGGTCAATTCCAGAAAGATTTAACACACTAGAGATTGGAGGAGAAACATCGATTGTATTTCCATCTTTTATTATACCATTTAAAATAGAAAAATTTAGGCAGAAATATAACCCTAAAACTACATTAGGATTATCATATAACTATCAAAAACGTCCTGATTATACTAGAACTATCGCCTCTGCAAGAATGGGATATACGTGGAAGTCTGGAGCTTATAGTAGTCACTCTTTATTTCCGTTAGATTTTAATTTAGTAAATATTCCTTATGTAAATGATAGGTTTAAAGAAATTATTGATAAAACATTTTTAAAGCACACTTACGAAGATCATTTAATTCTTAATTTAAATTATACATATCTATATAATGAACAGCAAACTGGCCGTCGATATAGACCTTTCTGGTACTTTAGATATACGGCAGAGTCTGGAGGAAATATTATCTCTGTTTTAAACCCATTGTGGGAAAAAAGAGTTGATGATCAGTATGGATCTCTTTTTGGAATTCGATATGCACAATATATCAAGACTGATTTTGACTTAAGGCACCATAAGCCATTGTCAAGAAATACATCTGTAACTTATAGATTGTTTACAGGAGTTGGGATTCCTTACGGTAATTTAGATGTTTTGCCATTTGAAAAAAGATATTTCTCTGGAGGTGCAAATAGTGTTAGGGCGTGGCCAGTTAGGGCATTAGGTCCAGGAACTTATAAAGAAATTGATGCATATTTTTATAATCAAACAGCTGATATAAAACTAGAAATGAATGCTGAGTATAGATTCAAACTATTTTGGATTTTGGAAGGAGCATTTTTCTTAGATGCAGGTAATATTTGGAATATAAATTCAAATGCAAGTATGGATGGTGGGCTGTTTGAGTGGAATGAGTTTTATAAGCAATTTGCTGTTGGTACAGGAGTAGGACTTAGATTAGATTTTAACTATTTTATCTTCAGGGTTGATACTGGACTGAAGCTACACGACCCAACTTTAGAAGAGGGTGAAAGGTGGATACCTCTGAATAGGAAATTCGTATGGGATGATGTAGCATTTAACTTCGCTATTGGATATCCATTCTAAAATAAAAAAAGCTGACTCAAATTAATGAATCAGCTTTAATATTTGAGATATAATTAAAGATTAAGCTTTACCAGCTGAACCTAAAACTTTTTCATTTTTGTGTTTGTATAGCTCCTTAAGAGTATCTCTTGCAGGACCTAAATATTTACGTGGGTCAAACTCCTCTGGACTTTCAGCTAATACTTTACGTATAGCAGCAGTCATAGCTAATCTACCATCAGAGTCAATATTAACTTTACAAACAGCTGATTTTGCAGCTTTACGTAATTGCTCTTCTGGAATACCAATTGTAGCTTTTAATGCTCCACCATTTGAGTTAATAGTATCAACGTGCTCTTGAGGAACAGATGATGAACCGTGAAGAACGATTGGGAATCCTGGGATTCTTTTCTCAATCTCTTCTAAAATATCAAATTGTAATGGAGGAGGAACTAATCTACCGTTCTCATCAGTTGTACACTGTTCAGGTGTAAATTTGTGAGCTCCATGAGAAGTACCAATTGAGATAGCTAATGAATCAACACCAGTTCTGCTAACAAAATCTTCAACTTCCTCAGGACGAGTATAAGTCGATTCCTCTGCAACAACGTCGTCTTCAACACCAGCTAAAATACCTAATTCACCTTCTACTGATACACCTTTTGAATGTGCATACTCAACAACTTGTTTAGTTAGAGCAACATTCTCTTCATAAGGCAAATGAGAACCATCAATCATTACTGATGAAAAACCATTGTCGATACAATCTTTGCAAATTTCGAAAGAGTCACCGTGGTCTAAATGTAAAACGATAGGAATTTCATAACCTAACTCTTTTACGTATTCTACAGCACCTCTAGCCATATTACGTAATAATGTAGCATTAGCATACTTACGAGCACCTGCAGAAACTTGTAAAATAACTGGAGATTTTGTCTCTACACAAGCCATTAAGATAGCTTGTAATTGTTCTAAATTGTTAAAGTTGTAAGCTGGGATAGCATAACCACCATTAATTGCTTTTGCAAAAAGTTCGTTGCTGTTTACCAGACCTAAATCTTTGTAACTTACTGCCATTTTAAAATTGTTTTAAATGTTGTTTTATTTTTAAATAAACACACAAAATTATAGTGAGTGTTAATTTCATAAACGAAATACAAAAATAAACAATGATTATTACTTATACAATTTTTAATAAAATATCAATCATTTGATTAACATCTTATAACATCATATTTAACTTTTGAAGAGAAATTAATACATTTGCACAATAAATTTTATCAAAAAAAGCTTTTTTATCTATGAGTAAGTCAAAAAGAGAAGGATTTAACAGTAAACTTGGAATCATTGCTGCAGCAGCAGGTTCTGCAATTGGATTAGGTAATGTATGGAGATTTCCATATGTGGCTGGAGAAAATGGTGGAGGTGCATTCTTGTTAATATATCTACTGTTTGTCCTTGCACTTGGGGTGCCTGTTATGCTTTCTGAGTTGGTAATAGGCCGAAAATCTCAAAAAAATATTTTTGGAGCATTTCACGTATTAGCTCCAGGAAAAAAATGGTATTTAATCGGGTTGCTTGGTGTGGTAACTGCATTTGTAATACTTTCATTCTATGCAGTAGTTGCAGGATGGACGTTAGAATATTTGCATATGTCAATTACAAATAGTCTTGCCAATAAGTCGCCAGCAGACTTGTCTGAAACATTTGCAAAAGCAACAACAGGCTCATATAGAACAGTACTAATGATAGTAATATTTATGGGAGTAAGTGCGTATATTGTAAAATCTGGTGTAGGACAAGGGATAGAGAAGTATTCTAAATTGCTAATGCCTCTTCTGATTGTGATAATTGTACTACTTGGAATAAGATCAATAACCTTAGAAGGTTCAAAAGAAGGACTATTATTCTTATTTAAACCTGATTTTAGTGCGATCAATGCAAAAGTAGTGTTAGAAGCACTTGGGCAAGCATTTTTTTCACTCAGTTTAGG
The DNA here is from genome assembly GCA_964532085.1 of uncultured Marinilabiliaceae bacterium. Classification (GTDB taxonomy): domain Bacteria; phylum Bacteroidota; class Bacteroidia; order Bacteroidales; family Marinilabiliaceae; genus CAZHHH01. The sequence goes on along the minus strand of CAZHHH010000001.1, from coordinate 50,333 downwards.
GATGGGGGTTATGGCAACTTATGGATCTTATATAGAAAAAAATGAATCATTAGGAAGTACAGCAATATATGTGTCGATGGCTGATACAATAATTGCAATATTAGCAGGAATTGCAATTTTTCCAGCAGTGTTTGCATTTGGAATTGAACCAGGCTCTGGGCCAGGATTAGTGTTTGAAACTCTACCAAATATATTTAATCAAATGACTGGCGGTTACTTTTTCTCGGTTATATTCTTTGTTTTACTCGCAATAGCAGCATTGACCTCTTCTATATCATTGCTAGAAGTAGTTGTAGCATATTTTTCTGAAGAATTAAGTATAAATCGAAAAAAATCAACAGCAATTGCTGCGGTTAGCATTACTTTGTTATCACTAATGTGTATGAAATACGATGTGGTTTTTTCTCTATTTGATAAAGTGTCATCTAATGTATTGTTGCCTGTTGGCGGCTTTTTGATTGTCCTTTTTGTAGGATGGTTTATGAAAAACGTAGATATAAAAAATGAATTAGAAGCTGATGGTAAAATAGCACACTACTTTCGATTTTTTGTATTAATTATTAAGTTTTTAGCACCAATTGCAATCGCATTTGTCTTTTTAAATCAATTAGGTTTAATTTAAAATTTGTTATTAGCAAAAATTATTTCTAAATTTAATAGAAAAAAATGTTGAAAAACTTCCTTTCCTTTACCCGAAGCGAGCAATATGGCATTCTCGCTCTTATGATTCTTATAATAATTTCAATATTAATACGAGTCATAGTGCCTTATTTTATTGAAGAGCCTGATATTTCAGAGCTTATCCAAGATGTAACTAAAATTGGAATAATTGAACAAGATTCTCTTGGCGTAGAGGAGGAATTATTTTTAAAAAAGTTCAATCCAAATGAGGTGACAAAAGAGGAGTTAATTTCTTTTGGCTTCCCTAATAAAGTGTCCGAAAATTGGATAAAATATAGAGAAAAGGGAGGACGATTTTATAAAAAAGAAGATGTTCAAAAAATTTATGGTGTTACAGATGAACTCTATAATAAAATGTCTTCATATTTAATAATAGAGCCGAATATTACAAAGAAAGAGACTTCATTTAATCAAAATATAACAAAGCTAGAATTTATTGATTTGAATCGTGTGGAAGAAAATTATCTACTTCAGATATTTTCTGATAATAGCATTATAGAACAGTTAATTGATATAAGAAGTAAATATTGGTTTTCTAAAAAAGTAGAAGTTCAAGAGTTAACACAGTGGAATATTGACACCCTTGAAAAAATGAAGCTAATATTAAAACCAAAATTTGAGAATAAGAAAAAATCATTAGTAGCAATAGATATCAATCTTGCAGATACGACTGAATGGATGCAGTTTCAAGGAATTGGACCAGTTTTAAGTTTGAGAATTGTCAATTATAGAAAAAAATTAGGTGGGTTTATATATAAAGAGCAACTTTTGGAAGTCTATGGTGTTTCCATAGATCTTTTTGAAAAAATGAAAGATAATCTTTTGATAGAAGCTGAAATAGAACGAAAGATAAATATTAATAAAGCTTCTGTTTATCAATTAAGGCAACATCCATATATAAATTTTTATATTGCTAAAGCCATAGTGGACAAGCGTCTAGAGGTGGGAGAATTTTCAAATATAGAAGAAGTAAATCTTGTGGATATATTTGAAGAAGAGCAGTGGACATCCATATCTCCCTATTTTTCTGTAGAATAAATTACATTGAAAAATTTGCACCTATTATAAATCTTTATTTAATTTGCCACAAAAATTAATGATAATTATTCAAGATATTTGAAAAAGTCAAATTGAAGTTATATCTTTGCAGTCCAAAATTAAAAAAAATAATTAAAAAAATAAATATGATAATTGTACCAGTTAAAGAAGGTGAGAATATTGAGAGAGCTCTTAAGAGATTCAAAAGAAAGTTTGACAGAACCGGAGCTATGCGTGAAATTCGTTCGCGTCAATCATTTACAAAGCCTTCTGTTTTAAAACGAGAGCAGAAAATGAAAGCTGAATATATTCAGCGTCTTAAGCAAGACGAAGAGTAATATCTCTGAAATTTTGTTGAGAAAGTGTCTTGTTTGTCTTCTTTTATTTGTAAATTCGTATTACAAAGAGGATGAATAAGACATTTTTTATGCAAAATTATATAAACCGTTTTTTAAATCATTTGAGTGTAGAAAAAAATGTTTCAAATCATACTATTACTGCATATAGTAAAGATTTGGAGCAGTTTGTTCTTTTTTTATCTACTTTTAATAATAGTATAGAGAGTTTTTCTGACGTGTCGCCTAAGGTGGTTCGTCAATGGGTTGTTGATTTGCATGAAAATGAAATGACTCCACGTACTATTCATAGGAAAATATCTTCCGTAAGATCTTTCTACAAATATCTTCAAAGGCAACAAGTCTTAGAGGACAATCCTTTATTATATATTCCATTGCCAAAAATTCCAAAAAAACTTCCTTTATTTGTTAGAGAATCAGAGATGGAGGCTTTGTTAGATAGTTTTGATTATGACAAAGATTATCCTAGTATTCGTAATAAATTAATAATAGAGTTGTTTTATGGAACAGGGATTAGGCTTTCAGAGTTGGTTAATTTGAAGGTCAAAGATGTTGATTTACAATCAAAAGTTGTAAAAGTTATAGGAAAAGGGAATAAAGAGAGAATAATTCCGTTAACAAATGAATCTATTCGATTGTTAAAAGAGTATAATATAATACGTGAAAAAAGTTTCACAACTAAGTCAGAATGGTTGTTTTTAACCAACAAAGGTGCTAAGATTTATAATAAATTAGTTTACCGTGTTGTAAATACATCATTAAGCAGGGTTACTACTTTAAAAAAGAGAAGCCCTCATATTTTAAGACATACTTATGCTACGGTATTGTTAAATCGAGGAGCCGACTTAAATGCTATAAAAGAGTTATTAGGACATTCAAATTTGAATGCAACTCAGATTTATACACACAATTCAATTGAAGAAATTAATGCAATTTATAAACAAGCTCATCCACGAGCATAAATTATAAGGAGGACTAAATTATGAAAATAAACATGCAATCTGTACATTTTGATGCTTCTGATCGTTTAGAGGCATTTGCAAAACAAAAAATAGAGAAATTAGGATTGTTTTATGATGGTATCATTTCAGCAAGCTTGATAATGCGTTTTGAAAAGCAAGAAACAGTAGAGAATAAGATAGCTGAAATTAGTTTAGATATACCTGGGCAGACACTATTTGCTAAAAAACAAAGTAAAACTTTTGAGGAGTCAATTGATTTAGTATGTGATGCTTTAAAGAAACAGTTGGTTAAATATAAAGAGAAACTAAAAAAATAAATAGAAAAAAAGGTTTATATTTTTGTGTTTTTAAAAAATATATATACATTTGCACTCCGAATTCAGTTTGCAAATTTATAATAATATAATTTATTAGGCTGATTATCATCAAAAGTAATCAGCCTTTTAGTGCGATTAAGACTGATTTTTGACACATTGCTTTTGTTATTTTGTATATTAAAATAAATAAAGTCTACATTTATTTGTGAATTGTTTTAATAAAACATTAACTTTGTGGGCTTAAAAGCTAAAAATTGCGGGAGTAGCTCAGTTGATAGAGCATTAGCCTTCCAAGCTAAGGGTCGCGGGTTTGAGCCCCGTCTCCCGCTCAATGTGCCGATGTAGCTCAGGGGTAGAGCGCTTCCTTGGTAAGGAAGAGGTCATGAGTTCAATTCTCATCATTGGCTCAAAAAAAGTATTTTTTTATTTACGGATTATTATTGTTCTAATTGTCTTAAATTATCTAGAATTATGGCTAAAGAAACATTCGAAAGAACAAAGCCACACCTCAACGTAGGAACTATTGGTCACGTTGACCACGGTAAAACAACTTTGACAGCTGCTATTACAACAGTTTTAGGAAAAAGAGGTTTCTCTGAGGTTAAGAGCTACGACGCTATTGATAACGCGCCAGAAGAGAAAGAGCGTGGTATCACTATTAATACTTCTCACGTAGAGTATGAAACGGCAGAACGCCACTATGCACACGTTGACTGTCCAGGTCACGCCGACTATGTTAAAAACATGGTTACCGGTGCTGCTCAAATGGACGGTGCAATTTTAGTATGTGCTGCAACAGACGGCCCAATGCCTCAAACAAGAGAGCACATCTTACTTGCGCGTCAGGTAAACGTGCCAAGAATCGTTGTATTCTTGAACAAAGCTGATCAGGTAGATGACCCTGAATTAGTAGAATTAGTAGAAATGGAAGTACGTGATTTATTAAGCTTCTATGAGTTTGACGGTGACAACACTCCTGTTGTTCTTGGTTCTGCTTTAGGTGCACTTAACGGTGAGGAAGAGTGGGAAGAGAAAGTTATGGAGTTGATGGATGCTGTTGATTCATGGATTCCACTACCTCCACGTGATGTTGAAAAACCATTCTTAATGCCTGTTGAAGACGTATTCTCGATTACTGGTCGTGGTACTGTTGCAACTGGTCGTATCGAAACTGGTGTTATTAACACAGGTGATGAGATGCAAATTATTGGTTTAGGTGCAGAAGGTAAGAAAACTGTATGTACTGGAGTAGAGATGTTCCGTAAAATCTTAGACCAAGGTCAAGCAGGTGATAACGTAGGTTTATTAATGCGTGGTGTTGAGAAAGAAGATATCAAACGTGGTATGGTTTTAGCTAAACCAGGTAGTATCACTCCTCATACTAAAATTAAAGCAGAAATTTACGTATTGAAGAAAGATGAGGGTGGTCGTCACACTCCTTTCCACAATAAATATCGTCCTCAGTTCTATATTCGTACATTAGACGTAACTGGTGAGATTACTCTTCCAGAAGGTACAGATATGGTTATGCCAGGTGATAACGTATCAATTACTGTAGATTTAATTTACCCAGTAGCTGTAAACGTAGGACTTCGTTTTGCAATTCGCGAAGGTGGTCGTACTGTAGGTGCTGGTCAGGTAACTGAAATTTTAGAGTAAACAAAATCTAAAATATATTTAAGGCTGAATAATTAATTCAGCCTTAATTTACACGGGTGTAGCTCAGTTGGCAGAGCACTGGTCTCCAAAACCAGGTGTCGGGAGTTCGAGTCTCTCCTCCCGTGCAATAAAGTAATCGGTATAAACCGTCGTAAGAGATGAAAAAAATAATAGAGTACATTAAAGATGTGTATAACGAGTTGGTTAATAAAACTACTTGGCCAACTTGGGCAGAATTACAAAATAGCGCAATAGTTGTAATGATAGCATCAGTGATTATTGCTGTTGTAATTTATGCTATGGACATTTCAATTGATACTATTTTAGAGTGGGCATATTCAAAACTATATTAAAAAAAGGAAATATATAATGGCAGATTTAGAAAGGAAGTGGTATGTACTACGAGCCATAGGTGGAAAAGAAAATAAGGTTAAGGAGTACATTGAAGCAGAAATAGCCAACCTAAATATGCAAGAGTATGTTACCCAAGTTTTGATACCAACTGAAAAGGTGTATCAAACTAGAAATGGAAAAAAATATATCCGAGAAAGAAATTTTTTTCCTGGGTATATAATGATAGAAGCTGCATTAGTTGGTGAAGTAGAGCATATTTTAAGGTCAGTACCAAATGTAATTGGATTTTTAACAGACCATAACAATGTGCCTACTCCTATGCGTGAATCTGAAGTTAGACGTATGCTTGGAATTGTTGATGAGCTATCTGAATCTTCAGAAGAAATATTAGATCCATTCCATGTTGGTGAATCAGTGAAAGTTATTGACGGACCATTTGATGGTTTTGATGGCATCATTGAGGAAGTTAATGAAGAGAAGAAGAAATTAAAAGTTATGGTCAAGATTTTTGGCCGTAAATCACCATTAGAATTAAGTTTTTTACAGGTTGTTAGAGAATAGTATTTAGTAGTGGAGCTTCCAGGGTAGTTTTACTACCTCTACAGATATAATCAAAAACGACCATTTTATTTTATATAACCAATACGAATTGCTACAATGGCTAAAGAAGTAGAAGCTTTTATAAAACTTCAAATTAGAGGTGGCGCAGCAAATCCATCACCTCCAGTAGGACCTGCATTAGGTGCTAAAGGAGTAAACATCATGGATTTTTGTAAGCAGTTTAATGGCCGTACTCAAGAAAGAGCGGGAAAAGTTTTACCAGTAGTTATTACTGTATATAAAGACAAATCATTTGACTTTGTAATTAAAACTTCACCTGCATCAGTTCAACTTCTTGAAAAGTCTAAAGTAAAATCTGGGTCTTCAGAGCCTAATATCGATAAGGTAGGTAATGTAACATGGGACCAAGTTAAAGAGATTGCTGAAGACAAAATGGCTGATTTAAATTGTTTCACAGTTGAATCTGCAATGAAGATGGTTGCCGGCACTGCTAGAAGTATGGGGATTAATGTTAAGGGTAAATTTCCCGGTAACAATTAAAAATTGTTTGGAAAAATGACAAAACTAACAAAGAATAAGAAAGCTGCTTTAGAAAAAGTAGATTTGACTAAGTCTTATTCCGTAGAAGAAGCTGCAGAACTTGTAAAAGAAATTACTTTTACAAAGTTTGATGCATCTGTCGATATAGATGTTCGTCTTGGTGTAGACCCTCGTAACGCAGACCAAATGGTACGTGGCGTAGTTACTCTTCCTCATGGAACTGGAAAAGAGACAAAAGTATTAGTACTTTGTACTCCAGACAAAGAAGAAGAAGCTAAAGCTGCAGGTGCGGATTACGTTGGATTAGATGATTACATTGAAAAAATTAAAGGTGGATGGACCGATATCGATGTAATAATCACTATGCCAAGTGTTATGGGTAAGGTTGGTGCTTTAGGTCGTATTTTAGGACCAAGAGGATTAATGCCAAACCCTAAAAGTGGAACTGTTACTATGGAAGTAGGCAAAGCTGTCACTGAAGTTAAAGCAGGAAAAATCGACTTTAGAGTTGATAAGTATGGAATTCTTCATTCTACAGTAGGAAAAGTGTCTTTTTCAGCAGATAAACTTACAGAAAATATCAATGAATTTATGTCAACTGTTCACAGACTTAAGCCAGCATCGGCTAAAGGGACATATGTTCTTAGTGTTTTCTTGTCAAGTACAATGAGTCCTGGTATTCGAATTGAACCAAATTCATTTGTGAATTAATGTTTAGTAATTTTGAAAAATCAGAATCATGAAAAAGACAGAGAAGATAAAAGTAATAGATAATCTTGTTGATATATTAGGTGAGTATGATCACTTTTATATCACAGATACTCAGGGTTTAAATGCTGGCCAAACATCAGCTTTAAGACGTAAGTGTTTTGAAAACGATGTTAAAATGGTAGTTGTTAAAAACACTTTATTTAAACTAGCTGTAGAGAAAAGAGAACTAAATGTAGAGGAACTAGAAGACGCTTTCAAAGGTACTTCAGCTGTATTGTTTACTAATACAGGAAATGCTCCAGCAAAACTTATTAAAGATTTTAGGAAAAAAGGTGAATTACCTTTACTAAAAGGAGCTTATGTTGAAGAGTCGATTTATGTAGGCGACGATCAGTTAAATACATTAGCAAATATTAAATCAAAAGAGGAATTAATTGGCGATATCGTAGCGTTGCTTGAGTCTCCAATCAAGAATGTTGTTTCTTCACTTCAATCAAGTGGATCAACTATTCATGGTATCCTCGAAACTTTAGAAAAAAGAAATTAAATAATTAATAACAGAAAATTATTAACACTTATAAAAATGGCAGATATTAAAAAACTTGCAGAAGAATTAGTAAATTTAACTGTAAAAGAAGTAAGTGAGTTAGCAAACGTTTTAAAAGAAGAATATGGTATCGAGCCTGCAGCTGCTGCTGTAGCTGTTGCTGCTCCTGCAGATGGTGATGATGCCGCTGCTGCACAAACAGAATTTGACGTAATACTTAAGTCTGCTGGTGGCTCTAAATTAGCTATCGTAAAACTTGTTAGAGAGATGACAGGTGTTGGTCTTAAAGATGCTAAAGAATTAGTTGACGCTGCACCAGGTCCAATCAAAGAAAAAGTTTCTAAAGAAGAAGCAGAATCATTGAAAGCTCAATTAGAAGAAGCTGGCGCAGAAGTTGAACTTAAGTAAATTCAAAAGAATACTTCCTATTTAATTAGGAAAGACGGTTTAGGAATTCGCATAGTGAACTCCTAAACCTTTTTATGCTTATAAGTTTTAAGTTCATTAATTTGCTGTTTACATGACTCCAATTACAACTGAAAGAATAAATTTTGCAACTACAAAAAATCAATTAGACTATCCTGATTTTCTTGAAGTTCAATTAAAATCTTTTCGTGAATTTTTCCAATTAGGTTCAACTTCAGATGAAAGAGTTGATGAAGGATTGAATAAGGTTTTTTTGGAAAACTTCCCGATTTCTGATACTCGAAACAATTTTGTTCTTGAGTTTATAGATTATGGTATAGACCCTCCAAGATACTCTATAGAAGAGTGTATTGAAAGGGGACTGTCATATAGTGTTCCTTTAAAGGCTAAATTAAAATTATACTGTACAGATCCAGAGCATGAGGATTTTGAAACAGTAGTTCAAGATGTTTATCTAGGCACAGTGCCTTATATGACAGATAAAGGTAGTTTCATTATTAATGGAGCAGAACGTGTGGTTGTATCTCAATTGCACAGATCTCCAGGTGTATTCTTTGGACAAAGTATACATGCTAATGGAACAAAATTATACTCAGCAAGAGTGATTCCTTTAAAAGGCTCTTGGATTGAGTTTGCTACTGACATTCATAATGTTATGTATGCATATATTGATAGGAAAAAGAAATTACCTGTAACAACATTATTACGTGCAATAGGTTATGAGTCTGACAAAGAAGTTTTAGAAATTTTTGGTCTTGCAGATGAGATAAAGGTTTCTAAGGCTGCATTGAAAAAAATTGTAGGAAGAAAACTTGCTGCTCGTGTTTTAAAATCTTGGATTGAAGATTTTGTTGATGAAGACACAGGTGAAGTTTCATCTATCGAAAGAAATGAAGTTATTATCGATAGAGAGACTGTTATTGAAGAAGAACATATAGATGAAATTATAGATTCTGGCTCTAAAACTATTTTAATTCATAAAGAGATAGTTAATGCTGGAGATTTCACAATTATATATAACACGTTACAGAAAGACCCTTGTAACTCTGAAAAAGAGGCAGTTGTTCATATCTATCGTCAATTAAGAAATGCAGAGCCGCCTGATGAGTCTACTGCACGTGACGTTATTGATAATCTTTTCTTTTCAGATAAAAGATATGATTTAGGTGAAGTTGGTAGATATAGAATCAACAGAAAATTAAATCTAGAAGAGGATATAGATAATCGAGTTCTGACTAAGAATGACATCATTGCAATCATCAAATATCTAATTGAGTTAGTAAACTCTAAGATTGATGTTGATGATATTGACCATTTAAGTAACAGAAGAGTTAGAACTGTTGGTGAGCAATTAGCAAATCAGTTTGGAATTGGTTTAGCTCGTATGGCTCGTACTATTCGTGAACGAATGAATGTGCGTGATAATGAAGTGTTTACTCCAATTGATTTAATTAATAGTAAGACATTATCAGCTGTAATTAATAGTTTCTTTGGTACAAATGCTTTATCTCAATTTATGGATCAAACAAATCCATTGGCTGAGATTACGCATAAGAGAAGAATGTCGGCATTAGGACCTGGTGGACTCTCGAGAGAAAGAGCTGGTTTTGAGGTGCGTGACGTTCATTATACTCATTATGGTCGTTTGTGTCCAATTGAAACACCAGAGGGACCAAATATTGGATTGATTTCTTCACTTTGTGTTTTCGCTAAGATTAATGATTTAGGTTTCATTGAAACTCCATATCGTAAAGTTGAGAACAAAAAAGTGGATATCTCTAACGATGGTGTAAAATATTTAAGTGCCGAAGAAGAGGAAGCTGTGACAATTGCACAAGCTAACGCACCGCTTGATGATGAGGGATTTTTTATTAATCCTCGTGTTAAAGCTCGTTTAGAAGGTGACTTCCCTGTTGTTGCTCCTGAAGAGGTTGCACTTATGGACGTTGCGCCAAACCAAATTGCATCTGTTGCTGCATCAATGATTCCTTTCTTGGAGCATGATGATGCAAACCGTGCATTAATGGGATCTAATATGATGCGTCAAGCTGTTCCATTGTTAAGACCAGAGTCGCCTGTAGTAGGAACTGGACTAGAGGAAGTATTAGTACGAGATTCTAGAACTCAGGTAATTGCTGAAGCTGACGGTGTTGTAGAATATGTAGATGCTGATGAAATCGTAATACGATATGAGTTGTCAGATTTGGAACGATTAATAAGTTTTGATGACGATAAGAGACGTTATAATTTAATAAAGTTCTTAAAAACGAATCAAAACACAACAATAAATATAAAACCTATTGTATCTAAAGGTGATAAGGTTACTAAAGGACAGGTTTTAACAGAGGGTTATGCAACTGATAAAGGTGAATTAGCTTTAGGTAAAAACTTGAAAGTTGCTTTTATGCCTTGGAAAGGTTTCAACTTTGAGGATGCTATTGTTTTAAGTGATAGAGTAGTAATTGATGACGTATTTACATCTATTCATATTGATGAGTATTCGCTAGAAGTTCGTGATACAAAACGTGGTTTAGAGGAATTAACTGCCGATATTCCAAATGTTAGCGAAGAAGCTACAAAAGATTTGGATGAGCATGGTATGATTCGTCTAGGTGCACATATTACACCTGGTGATATCTTAATTGGAAAAATTACACCAAAAGGTGAAAGTGATCCAACTCCAGAAGAGAAGCTTTTAAGAGCAATTTTTGGAGAGAAAGCTGGTGATGTTAAAGATGCTTCATTAAAGGCGTCACCATCATTGTCAGGTGTTGTAGTTGATAAAAAGCTTTTCTCTAGAATTATTAAAGACAAAAACTCTAGAGCATTAGAGAAACCATTGATTGAGAAAATTGATCAAGAGTTTGCAAGAGCTACAGAAAATCTAAAGACTCATTTAATTGACAAATTATTGACTGTTTTAGATGGTAAGTCTAGTGCAGGAGTAAAAGATTATCTTGGAATTGACGTTGTATCTAAAGGAACAAAGTTTACATCTAAGATTATATCTGATATTGATTTCTTAGATGTTGAGCCAACAAATTGGACATCGGATAAAGAATCTAATGATCTTGTACTGAGAATTATTTACAATTATCGTCAACGTTATAAGGAGTTAGATGCTAAAGAGAAGCGTCAAAAATATACAGTAACTATTGGTGATGAACTGCCTGCAGGTATTATTCAGCTTGCAAAAGTTTATATTGCTAAAAAGCGTAAGATAACTGTAGGAGATAAAATGGCTGGTCGTCACGGTAATAAGGGTATTGTTTCTCGTATTGTACGTCAAGAAGATATGCCTTTCTTAGCTGATGGTACTCCAGTTGATATTGTATTAAATCCACTTGGTGTTCCATCTCGAATGAACTTAGGTCAGATTTATGAGACTGTTTTAGGATGGGCTGGTGCTGAGTTAGGTGTTAAATTTTCTACTCCTGTTTTTGACGGAGCTACGGAAGAAGATTTATTAGAATATACTAATAAAGCTAATATTCCTGCCTTTGGTAAGACCTATCTATATGATGGTGGTACTGGTGAGCGTTTCCATCAACCTGCAACAGTTGGTATAATTTATATGCTTAAATTAGGCCATATGATTGAAGATAAGATGCATGCTCGTTCAATTGGACCATACTCATTAATTACGCAGCAGCCACTTGGTGGTAAAGCGCAATTTGGAGGTCAGCGTTTTGGAGAGATGGAGGTTTGGGCATTAGAGGCATTTGGTGCAGCTAATATATTGCAGGAGATTCTGACAGTTAAGTCGGATGATGTTATTGGAAGAGCTAAGACATATGAAGCTATTGTTAAAGGTGATCCAATTCCAACTCCAGGCATACCTGAGTCACTTAATGTGTTGCTTCATGAAATGCGAGGCTTGGGATTAAGTGTTAATCTTGAATAGCATGTTCGATTCTAGGTATAGAGATCGAGATATTAATTTAAATTATTTAATACACTACTATATATGGCATTCAGAAGAAATCAGAAAATAAAAAGTAATTTTACTCAAATTTCTATCGGTCTATCTTCTCCAGAAGATATTCTAGAAAGATCAAGTGGTGAAGTATTAAAGCCAGAAACAATAAACTATCGTACATATAAACCAGAGCGAGATGGGCTGTTTTGTGAGCGTATCTTCGGTCCGGTGAAAGATTACGAGTGTCATTGTGGTAAATACAAAAGGATAAGATATCGTGGAATTATCTGCGATAGATGTGGTGTAGAAGTTACTGAGAAAAAAGTACGTAGAGAGCGTATGGGGCATATCTCATTGGTAGTTCCTGTTGCTCATATCTGGTATTTTAAATCATTGCCTAATAAAATCGGTTATCTACTTGGTTTGCCAACCAAAAAGCTTGATAGCATAATTTATTATGAGAGGTATCTTGTGATAAACCCTGGAGTAAAAGCCGATGATGGAATAGCTGAGATGGATTTCTTAACAGAGGAGGAATATCTTGATATTTTAGATACTCTTCCTAAAGGAAACCAGCAATTAGATGATGATGATCCAGATAAGTTTATTGCTAAAATGGGGGCTGAAGCTCTCCATATGGTTTTGTCTAGATTAGATTTAGATGAACTATCTTATGATCTTAGACATAAGGCTAATACAGAGACTTCTCAACAAAGAAAAAATGAGGCTTTAAAAAGATTACAAGTTATTGAAGCTTTTAGAGAGTCAAAAGATGTAAACAAGCCAGAGTGGATGATTATTAAGGTTGTACCAATAACACCTCCTGAGTTAAGACCGTTGGTTCCTCTTGATGGTGGACGTTTTGCTACATCTGACCTTAATGATTTATATAGAAGAGTTATTATTAGAAATAATCGTTTAAAACGATTAATAGAGATTAAAGCTCCTGAAGTAATCTTGCGTAATGAGAAACGTATGCTTCAAGAGGCTGTTGATTCACTATTTGATAACTCAAGAAAATCAAATGCTGTTAAAACTGATGCTAATCGTCCTTTAAAATCTTTAAGTGATAGTCTTAAAGGAAAACAAGGCCGTTTTAGACAGAACTTATTAGGTAAACGTGTTGACTATTCAGCTCGTTCAGTAATTGTTATTGGTCCAGACTTAAAATTACATGAGTGTGGAATACCTAAAGATATGGCAGCAGAGATTTATAAGCCCTTTATTATTAGAAAACTAATAGAAAGAGGTATTGTAAAGACTGTTAAATCTGCAAAGAAAATTGTAGATAGAAAAGATACTATTGTTTGGGATATTCTAGAAAACGTTTTACGTGGTCACCCTGTATTGTTAAACCGTGCACCAACTCTTCACAGATTAGGTATTCAGGCTTTCCAACCAAAGCTAATTGAGGGTAAAGCAATTCAGTTACACCCATTGGCTTGTGCGGCATTTAATGCTGACTTTGATGGTGACCAGATGGCTGTTCATTTACCACTTGGTAATGCTGCTATTCTAGAGGCTCAAATGTTAATGTTAGGTTCGCAAAATATTTTAAACCCTGCAAATGGTGCTCCAATTACCGTTCCGTCGCAAGATATGGTTCTTGGGTTATACTATATGACAAAAATGCGTCCAGGTGCTAAGGGTGAAAATATACACTTTTATTCTCCAGAAGAGGTTAAGATTGCTTATGATGAGAAGAAAGTGGACTTGCATGCTCAGATTAAAGTAAAAGTTGATGATTTAGACGATAACGGTGAAAAGATCTCAAGAACTGTTGAGACAACTGTCGGAAGAGTTCTATTTAATGAAGTTGTACCGCAAGAGGCTGGATTTATTAATGAGTTGCTCACAAAGAGAGCTTTGAGAGACATTATTGGCGATATTCATAAGGTTTGTGGTACTCCAGTAACTGCTGATTTCTTAGATGAGATTAAAGCATTAGGTTTCCAAATGGCATTTGAAGGTGGACTTTCATTTAACTTGGATGATGTTATTATTCCAACAGATAAAGAGACATTAGTTGAGCAAGGATATAAAGAAGTTGAAGAGGTAACCAATAACTATAACATGGGATTCATTACTAATAATGAGCGTTATAATGCCATTATTGATATTTGGACGCATGTTAATGCTAAGTTGACTAGAACTTTGATGAATCAGTTGAGTAATGATATGCAAGGGTTTAACTCAGTGTATATGATGCTTGATTCTGGAGCTCGAGGTTCTCAAGAGCAGATTCGTCAGTTGTCTGGTATGAGAGGATTAATGGCAAAACCGCAAAAATCAAGTTCAGATGGTGATCAAATTATTGAAAACCCAATTTTATCTAACTTTAAAGAAGGTTTATCTGTACTAGAGTACTTTATTTCAACTCACGGAGCTCGTAAAGGTCTTGCGGATACAGCGTTAAAGACAGCTGATGCTGGATATTTAACTCGTCGACTAGTTGACGTATCTCAAGATGTTATTATTACAGAAGAAGATTGTGGAACATTGAGAGGATTAACTGCCTCTGTTATTAAGGGTGATGACGATGTTGTTGCATCATCATTATATGAAAGAATCTTAGGAAGAGTTTCTGTTCATGATGTTTACAATCCAACAACTGGAGATATAATCATAGAATCTGGAGAAGAAATTTCTGAAAAAGAGGCTAAGATTATAGATGAGTCACCAATTGAGCGTGTAGAGATTCGTTCGGTATTAACTTGTGAGACAAAACAAGGTGTTTGTTCAAAATGTTATGGACGTAACTTAGCAACAGGACGTATGGTTGAGCGTGGTGAAGCTGTAGGAGTTGTAGCAGCTCAGTCTATTGGTGAACCAGGTACTCAGTTGACTCTTCGTACTTTCCACGTTGGGGGTACTGCAAGTAATATTGCTACTGAGAGTAAACTTTCTGCAAGATATGATGGACGTATTGAGATTGAAGAGTTAAGAACTGTTCCTTATGAGCAAGAAGGTGGCGATACTGTTGATGTTGTAATTGGACGATTAGCAGAGATGAAAATAGTTGATAAGAATACAAATATCACTCTAACATCTCATCCTATTCCTTATGGAGCAAAGCTTTATGTTAAAAATGGAGCGGATGTTTCTAAAGGTGATTTAATTAGTGAGTGGGATCCATGGAATGCGCTGATTATTAGTGAGAAAACAGGTAAGGTTGCATTCAATGACTTAATCGAAGGATTAACATATACTGAGGAATCTGATGAGCAAACAGGTTTCCACGAGAAGGTAATTACTGAGACTCGTGATAGAACTAAGAATCCAGAGTTAGAAATTGTATCTTCATCTGGAGAGGTGTTGAAGACTTATAACTTACCGGTTGGTGCACATATCGCTGTAGAAGAAGGCGAAGATGTTGTTCAAGGTCAGATATTAGTTAAGATACCTCGTGCTATGGGCCGTTCTGGAGATATCACTGGAGGTTTACCACGAATTACAGAGTTGTTTGAGGCACGTAATCCTTCTAATCCAGCTGTTGTTTCAGAGATTGATGGTGAAGTTTCATTCGGTGGAATTAAGCGTGGAAATAGAGAGGTTATTGTAACAAGCAAATCTGGTGAGGTGAAAAAGTATCTAGTTCCGTTATCACGTCAGATTCTTGTACAAGAGAATGACTATGTAAGAGCTGGTATTTCTCTATCAGATGGAGCAATCACACCTGCTAGTATTTTAGCAATTAAAGGACCTACGGCTGTTCAAGAGTATATTGTTAACGAAGTTCAGGATGTATATAGATTACAGGGTGTTAAGATTAATGATAAACACTTTGAGATAATTGTACGTCAGATGATGCGTAAAGTAGAAATTATTGATCCAGGTGATACCAAGTTCCTAGAAAAACAACTTATTGACAAGGTGGAATTCATGGAAGAAAATGACTCTATCTGGGGTAAAATGGTTGTTGATGATGCTGGTGATTCGCAAGCATTAAAATCAGGAATGATAATTACTGCAAGAAGATTGAGAGATGAAAATTCTCAGTTGAAACGTAGAGATTTGAAACTTGTATCAGCAAGAGAGGCAATACCTGCTACATCTAATCAGATATTGCAAGGTATAACAAGAGCATCTCTTCAAACCAAGAGCTTTATGTCAGCTGCTTCGTTCCAGGAAACAACTAAAGTATTAAATGAAGCTGCAATTCATGGTAAAGTCGATAAATTAGAAGGACTGAAAGAAAATGTGATTTGTGGTCACTTAATACCTGCAGGTACTGGTATTAGAACATACGACAAACTTGTAGTTGGTTCAAAACTAGAATATGACAAACTTGTTGGAGATAAATTAACTTCAGATCAAGTTTATCCATAAAGATATAGTTAAAGTGAATAAAAAAGGAGACTCAAAAGGTCTCCTTTTTTTGTTAAAATCCTGAAGATTAACAAATATTAACCTTTCAAGGCGCACAATATACATATATATATATGTATGTATATTGTGCCTTATTATTAATTAAAAATTTTTACAAATGAAAAAGAGTGTATTTATTTTGTCCTTTATTTTGCTTTTAACAAGTTGTGACAATGAAAATTTAATCTTAGAAAAGAGTATTTTTAATGAAACAAATTTTGATGTATCTGTGGAAAATAATACTTTAGTTTTTCCTAAGCTTGAAGATTATGAAAATGCTATAGAGTATTTGTCGGAAATGGATGAAGTTGAATTATTAACTTGGGGTGAAATGTTAGGTTTTAACTCATTACTTTATAATGTTGATTATTGTGATAACAAATATGTACAAGATGAGTTGTTAGGTGCATTATTAAATGAAAATTATGAAATAATTATCGGCGAAAACAAATTTATTTTAGATTTAGAAAATGAAATAGTAAATGTGATATCAAATAGTAAATTAAAATTTAAAAAAGAGAAAAGTCATAAAACATACTCTACAGAGTCAAATGTGATTGATATTATTTTTTACGGTGTTGAAGAAGATGAGAGTGGTATTATTGCTGTTGAAAAGTTGAAAAAATCTAAAAAAGGACCTTATTATTGGCAAACGTCAGGAGGAAAATTGAAGTATAAAGTAGTTTACCAAACTGCAGGAATTTATTTTTCATTACAAGCAAAAATAAAACATACAACAAAAATTGGGTGTAATGGTTGGGTAGATTATGGGTTAGAATTGGAAGGTGACAATAATTATTATAAACCACGTAATAAATCTAAAAAGAAAATATCACATTATTATAGTTATGGAAATTGTAGTTCGTATAATTATCGTCCTTATTCTTCTACAAGGAGATTGACAGAGTATAACTACAACGTTTATTTCTTTTATAATGATAATAATACAGGTGATTATAAGTCTACTGTAGTTGGTTTAAAGAGATAGGGATTAAAAACAAAAGATGATTAAAAATTATATTTTTATAGGATCTTATATTTTTATGCTTACTTCTTGCATTAAGGAAGTAAGCATAAAAATTCCTGAATACAATTCTCTACCTGTTGTTAATTGCTTATTTCAATCTGACAGTTTGATGCACATTTATATATCTTATTCAGCATCAACTAATGATTTTATATTATATCCTAAAGAAATAAATCAACTTGTTGTATATGAAAATAACGAAAAGATAGAAGTTGATTACATATTTAAAGAAAAAACCATAATAACTAATTTACGACCAAAGGAAAATAATATTTATAAATTAGAACTTTTAGTTGATGATAATATTAAGGTAGTAACTTCGGATTTATTACCTTTTTATAAAGAGTTTGAAATTATAGATTATATCTCTAAAGTTGGTAAAGATGATGAGGGAGATTATTTTTCTGAGGTTGTAATTGAGCTTTTTGATAGTAAAGAAACAGAAAATTATTATGAATTAACTTATGAACTGCATACTAAGTATGGGAGTATAAGTAGTGGAGATTTATGGAGTTATGATTTAGCTTTTGTTAGCGAAGATGGTGTTGAGTTTTATTACCCAAATCTTTTATTTAGCAACAAGTTCTTGAAACAGGGACAAAATTTATTGAGATTTAATTTTAGATATGAAGGTGATGAAAAGGATATTGTGATAACTCTTCGTTCTGTATCTAATAATTATTATAAGTACAAGAAATCTTTAGCACTTCACTTAGATAATCAAGAAGGAGATATTTGGGATGGAGGTGGAAATCCAGTTACTCTTTTTTCGAATATTGAGAATGGATATGGAATATTTGCTGGTTATCAAGAATATTCAGATACAATATTTGTTAATAAAAACAGATGAAAAAAGATATTTTAACCTTATTACTTTTTATAATCTCCATTTCATTATTCTCACAAACATCTACGATTTTTGGATATATATCTGATAGAGAAACAGGAGAAAGGCTAATAGGAGCAACTATTTATGATAGTAACACAAATATAGGTTCTACTTCTAATAGTTATGGATTTTATTCTATTAAAATGCCTAAAAATGATACAATTATTTTAACAGTATCATTTGTAGGTTATAAATCTTATCAAAAAACAATAATTTTAAAAGAGAATAAAGAGTTAAATATATCACTCTCTTGTGGTGCTGAGATTGATGAGGTATGGGTTGTTGCACAACGAAATATACCAACAAATGATATTTCTACTCATAAAATATCAATGGAGCACGTAAAGTCTTTGCCCTCTCTTGGCGGAGAGAAAGATTTGATAAAGGCATTGCAATTGTTGCCTGGCGTGCAGTCTGGAAATGAAGGGTCAAGTGGTTTATATGTACGCGGAGGGTCGGGTGATCAAAATTTAATGCTTTTAGATGGTGTTCCACTTTACTATGTTAATCATCTTGGCGGATTTGTTTCTGTATTTAATCCTGATGCTATAAACTCAGTTACATTAATAAAAGGTGGATTTCCTGCACGATATGGAAATAGGTTATCTTCTATTGTTGATATTAGAATGAATGAAGGTAATATGAAAAAGCATACAGGAAGTGCTACAATTGGTATGATTTCTTCAAAAATTTCAGTAGAAGGACCAATAAAAAAAGATACAGCTTCTTATATAATTTCAGTTAGAAGATTGATGTATGATTTATTTTCAAAACCTATATCATATTTTGCTTTAGATGGTTTTATGCTTGGTTATTATTTTTATGATGTAAATGCTAAAATAAATTATAAGATTTCTCATAAAGATAGGTTCTATTTAAGCTTTTATAATGGGAAAGATAAACTGTCGAGTAAAATGAAGAATTCTAAAAAAGAAAAAATAGAATTTGTGGAACAGTGGGGTAATATTTTAACTTCTATGAGGTGGAGTCATCTTTATAGGTATAATTTGTTTAGTAATATAACTTTATACCACACAAAATATAATAAGCAAACTGATGAAAATTATATTTTTAGAAATGATTATTCAAAGTCTAATTTTATTTCAAATATTTCTGACTTTGGTTTACTCGTTGATTTTGAATATAATCCATTAAATGAGTATAGAATTTTATTAGGGGGTAGTAGTGTATATCATAAATATAAACCATCTTCAAATGTAGTCAAGTATTTTTATGATGGTGTATCAGAAGTTAATACTTTTAAAAGTAATACTCCAGAAGTGTTTGAATCTTCTTTCTATATCGAGAATCAGATAGATATTTCGAGTTTTGTTGAATTAAATTTAGGATTAAGATATAGTTATTTTAAAATAGAAGAACAAAATTATTTTGCTCCAGAACCTCGGTTTTCTATGAATTTTAATTTAAATAAAAATAACTCCTTAAGGTTTGCTTATTCAATTATGCAGCAAAATGTTCATATGCTAACAACAGAAGGTCTTTCAATGCCCATTGATTATTGGTTACCAGTAACAAAAAAGATGTTACCCGAAAAAGCTGAACAGTTTTCATTAGGATTTTTTATTTCAAATGAATTGATAGATTATAGTATCGAGGCATATTATAAAAAAATGTCAAATTTAATTTCATTTAAAGAGGGACATTATTCATTGAATTTTGTTGAGAACTGGGAAGAGAAAGTAGAAAATAATGGAGTTGGAAAATCTTATGGTATTGAAGGGTTTATTAAAAAAGATATTGGGAAGTCAACAGGTTGGTTAAGTTATACTTTTTCTAAAACTAATAGGAAATTTGAGAATATAAATTCTGGAAAATCATATCCATTCAAATATGATAGACGACATGATTTTAATGCAGTTTATTTATATAAAATAAGTGATAATATTGATGTGTCTGCAACATGGGTTTATGGCACAGGTAATGCAATAACTCTTGGATATGGACAATATTTAGCAATTGATAATTATCTCTATTTTAATGAGGAGGATAAAAATATAGTTTTTGAACGAGCTCAGATTTATGGAGATAAAAATTCTTTTAGAATGCGTAGTTATCATAAACTCGATTTAGGTCTTAATATTAAAAAACAAAAGAAACGTGGCGAACGAATCTGGAGTTTTAGTATTTATAACGCATATAATAGGCAAAATCCATATTTCTATTTCTGGGATACAGACGATTATTTTGATGATGAACAATATGATGGAAAATTAAAATTATATCAAAGTAGTTTATTCCCAATTATGCCTTCTGTCAGTTATACATATAATTTCTGAGTTTTATATGTTGAAATACTCTTTTAAATAACTTCAAATCTATATATTTGTTTTAAAATAAAATATTAAACTATGGAACAGAATAAGAACAAACAATTAAAGATAGAACTAAACGAAGAAGTTGGGCAAGGTACCTATTCAAATCTTGCAATTATAAGTCATTCGCCATCAGAGTTTGTGGTTGATTTTATCCGAGTTATGCCTGGCGTACCAAAGGCGCAGGTTAAATCTAGAGTTGTTTTAACTCCAGAACATGCAAAAAGATTACTTGATGCTTTGCAAGATAACATTTTGCGTTATGAAAATCAGTTTGGAAAAATAAAAAATTTAGATGAACCACAAGGTGGTATGCCTATGACTTTCTCAGGTCCTGCTGGCGAAGCATAATTTATATAAAAAATGATAAATAAGATTTTAAATATTGTTTTTCTATTTGTTATATCTCTAAATATTTTGGCTTGTGGAACACAAAGTCAAGATGTTGTTGAAGATAAATTTACTTTAGAAAAACTATATAAAGAGAGTGAGCAGTGGGTTGATTCGGTTATGTCAACTTTATCAGAAGATGAAGTTATAAGTCAGTTATTTTGGCTTTCAATGTCATATCCTACAACATCAAATGGCTATTTGAGAGACAAGGCACTTATTGAAAAATATCAGCCCGGAGGAATCTTAATAATGAGGATGAAATATGATGAAGCTGAAGATTTGATTCAAAATGTGCAGGGGTTATCTAAGCTTCCGATGATTATCTCTATGGACGGTGAAACTGGACTTGGGATGAGAATGTTAGATGTTGAAAGATTTCCTCGTGCTATGACTCTTGGCGCTATTAATAATAATGAGCTAATCTATAAAATGGGTGCTCAAATTGCTGATGAATTTAAGTGTTTGGGTGTTCACGTAAATATGGCTCCTGTTGCAGATGTGAACAGCAATCCGATAAATCCTGTTATTGGAATGCGTTCTTTTGGAGAAAATCCACATAATGTTGCAGAAAAGGCATTTGGATATATGAAAGGGATGCAGGATAACGGTATTATGGCTGTGGCAAAGCATTTTCCTGGACATGGTGATACCTCTGCTGATTCGCACTCTACTTTGCCGTTGGTAAATCGTTCAAGAATTGAGCTTGATAGTGTGGAACTTGTGCCATTCAAAGCTTTGATAGATGATGGTATTTGGGGAGTTATGTCTGCTCATTTGCAAGTGCCTGCATTAAATCCTGAAAAAGGTGTACCATCAAGTTTTTCTCCACATATTTTAGACACTTTATTAAAACAAGAACTTGGTTTTAAAGGGCTAGTTATAAGTGATGCTATAAATATGACGGGAGCAAAATTTATGGGAGAGCCTGGCGAAATAGATGCAGTTGCTTTGATTGCAGGAACAGATATTGTTGAGTTTACAGAGAATTTACCAAAAGCTATTGAGTCTGTAAAGAAGTCTGTAAAAGATTCATCAATTACGTGGCAAGAGATAGAGGCAAAATGTAAAAAATCACTTGCTTTTAAATATTGGTTAATTGAAAAAGAGCAAAAATCATTTGTTAAAAATGATAGTATTGAAAATGTAATAAGAGCCAATTCTAAAGAACTTAAACAAGAGTTATATGATGCTTCTTTAACCGCTTTGAGGGTTTTACCAGAGTTTTTTCATACAGAGGATAAAATGAACAGTTCTACTCTTTTTGTAACGCTTGGAAATTCAACTATAGCGGGTGTAAAAACAGAGATTTTAAATAATAATTTAATTAACAGAATTAGTTCTATTTATAGCGGCAAAACTCAGCAAGTAATAATTATAGAGGATGGAAAATGGATTAGGAAGTCACAAAATAGAGCGTTGTTGAATAACTTCTTGTCAAAAGTTAGTGATAACACTTATTTTGTATTTTTGGATAATCCATATTTTATGCGACAGTGGAAAGATGTTTTTAAGAATAGTGGACTAATACTTAATTATGAATTTAATGAATATTCTGTAAATAGTATGCTTAAATTTCTTTCTGGTTCCATTGGAGCATCTGGTGTTTGTCCTGTTACTGTGTCAGGTATTTGCAATGTGGGTGATGGTGCTGTTGTGCAGTAATATCACCTTCTTTTAACACCTCTTACAGCACGTCAAGGGAGAGTATCCCTTTTACAAGCAGTAATATCACCTTCTTTTAACACCTCTTACAGCTTCTGCACTCCATGGATTTTCAGGCCATGAGTGTTTTGGATATCTACTTTTTAGCTCTTTTTTGACTTCAAAATAGGTGTTGTTCCAAAAGCTTTTTAAGTCCGACGTGATTTGAACAGGTTTAAAACCCGGTGAAAGGATGTGCAGTAGAAGGTTTGTTTGTCCATTGTTAATGGATGGTGTTTCTCCTAAACCAAAAAGTTCTTGCAATCTTACAGCTAATATGGGAATGTCTCCATTGAATGAATAATTCACTTTGATATAAGAACCACTTGGCACTTGAATTCTTTCAGGTGCAAGGTTTTTTAGTTGTTCTTGTTGCTCAAAATCCAATATATAGGTTAGAATCTCTTTAAGATTTAATTTTTTAAAATCTTCTTCTTTCTTGATATTTATAAAGTATGGTGATAACCACTTTTTGCAGTTCTTTAGAATATTATCGGTGGTAAAATCAGGCCAATTTTCAAGATTATTCCATGTTTTTAGAGATATAACTCTATTTTGAAATTGAATTACATCTTTGTTAAAATCTAAAAGATTCGCTCCATCTTTTTTTATTACTTCACAAAGAATTTTGACAATCTCTTCTTGATTAATGTTTTGAATTGGTGTTGATTTTAAAACTATACTACCAATTCTTATATCATTTGTAGCTTTTATCTCTCCACTTTCATTGTCCCATCTAATATATTCACGTTCTTTAACCAAAGGTGCTAAATCTTTAGGATTTAGTGGGGATGCTAAGAATATTTTACCGGTTTCTTCTCGTTCGTCAAGGTGTGCTACGGCTAACCACTCTTCATGAGCCAATGAGTCTGAATGATGAGCCATTACGTGTTTGCCATTTGATAGCTGAAATCGTGCATTGCTTCCCGGT
Organism: uncultured Marinilabiliaceae bacterium; assembly: GCA_964532085.1. GTDB lineage: Bacteria > Bacteroidota > Bacteroidia > Bacteroidales > Marinilabiliaceae > CAZHHH01. The sequence continues at coordinate 26,620 of CAZHHH010000001.1, read as the reverse complement.
CTTGCAAATGCAATCCGTTCAGGATATGCATAAACAAGCAAAAGCCCGGTGTCATAATGGTCAAAATAGCTATTTTCTTCATTGGCATTGAATAATCTTCGATAAGAGCTAGCAATTTTTATAATGTTTCTCCATTTTCTATTTTCCCAATCGTTTTCTCTCTGTCGTCTCAGCTCTTCTATTCTGTGGTTTATATCAATTCCACTTTCTCTGCCCATTGGGTCTCGTTCCTCTAAAATGGCAGCTAAATCTGTAGCTAATGGTAGTAGATTGTGATCCTTTGCCATAATTAGCATATGTCCGATGCGTGGATGGCAAGGTAGATTGTTTACGGCAATTCCGTGTTTGTTAATTTTGTTATTATCAATAGCATCAATTTGGGTAAGTAGCTCCTTAGCCTCTATAATATTGGCGTTTGGAGGTTGTGTAATCCAGTTTAAGTTTTCGATGTTTAATTCACCATATTGAGCAAGATTTAATACTAACGAACTTAAATCAGAGATTACTATCTCAGGTGTTCTGTGTTGAGCCATTCTCTCTTCATCAGCAATGCTCCACATTCTGTAGCATTTACCCGGACCTAATCTGCCTGCACGTCCAGCTCGTTGGTCAGCTTCATCAAGGGTGATGTCAACTGTAACAAGTCGTGACAAACCAGAGGAGGGTGAATATTTTAATGTTCGTCCAAAACCGCTGTCAACAACAATTGACACACCTTCAATTGTTAAACTTGTCTCTGCAATTGATGTGGATAGAACTACTTTACGTTTGCCAAATTTATTTGGTAGTATGGCAGCTAATTGTGCTCTATATGGCAAATTTCCATATAGTGGATGTATGGCTATATTTTTATCAGTTTTTGATAATAGTTCTTCACATTTTCTAATTTCAGCTTCACCCGGCAAAAAAGCTAAAATATCACCTTTCTCTTTTGCTAAAATTTCAGTAATTAATCGTGCGGTAAGTTTAGGTAATAATCTGATATCACTTTGTCCTTTGTGAATAATTTTAACAGGATATTGTCTTCCATAGCTTTCTATTATTGGTGCTTTTAATTTCTCTGCAATCAGGTCTGTATCAAGAGTCGCAGACATTATAATTATACGTAAATCGGGACGTATCAGTTGTTGAATTTGGCGACATAGTACCAAAGCTAAATCAGAATGAATGTTTCGTTCGTGAAACTCATCAAATATAATTAAACCAATATCTTCAAGGGTGTTATCAGTTTGTAACATGCGAGTTAAAATACCCTCTGTTACTACTTCTAATTTAGTTTTGTTAGAGACTTTTGTATCAAATCTTACTCTATATCCAACAGTTTCGCCCGCATTTTCGTCAATAAGATTAGCCATTCGGTTTGCAATTGTTCTTGTGGCCAATCTTCGTGGTTCAAGCATAATGATTTTTTTATCATTAAGCCACTCTTCTTCTAAAAGAGCAAGAGGCAGAATTGTACTTTTTCCTGCACCAGTTGGGGAACTTATTACTATAGTATTGTCAGATTTGAGCCGTTCTTTTGTCTCTTCAATAATATCTGTAATTGGAAAATCGAGCTCTTTATAATTAAATTTCATCCTTCTTTTTCTTCTTCTTTAAAAAGTATAGACATTCGTTTTCCCTCAAATCCATTCCTACAACATCTATAACCATAAGGTTTACAATTATTTTTTCTGCCAACCATCTGTTTATTCCAGCTAAATCTTGAAACTCTCTCATAGTTATTTGAGGATTGTCTGTCAAATACTTTAATAGAACCTCTTCTGCATTGTTTAATTTTAACAATGTTCCTTTTTTTCTTTTCTGTTGTTCCCAAACTTTAAGCAATACACTATTTGCCAATAAATTTTGGTCATTAACTCTTACATATACTTTGTAATTTCCGTCTTTATCGGGTGCTTTGTGAGGTTTTTTTTCACTTTTGGGAACATTAATTTCTAAAACAGTTTTCCCATCTTCTTCCCATACATAAGTTTCAAAATTAACAGATGGTTTACAAAAAAGAGTTGCTGCAGATTCTATCATATAATACTCTTCGTCAGATTCTACACCAACAATTCTGCCATTGTCTTTTACGCCCAACAGCAATCTGCCACCATCTGTATTTGCAAATGCAGAAAGAGAACGAGCAATTTTTTTAGAATCATTTACTGCAAATTTAAAATCTTGGGTTTGATGTTCTCCCTCAGAAATTAAATCTTGTAAAGCGATGTCGTCATCTCTCTGTTTATATGTGAATTTCATTTTTTAATTTTCTTCTTTTATAGCATATGTATTTTACAACCTACTTAGTTAGTTATTATCATACTATTTTTTTGATTTTACCTTGTTGAAGAATGAATTTATTATATTCTTCTTCAAATTTATCTCGTTTTTTAGTGCCTTTAGTACCAAATTGTTCATCAATAAATTGGTCAAGAGATTTAGTGTTTTTATTTTTTTTCATGATTGAATGTTTTAAATAACAATAGTTTTACTTAATTATTCCCAATCCAACAATCTTTTTTGCCCTTCTAACTTTTTTATATCAGTAATATCTTGGCTGACTTCCAATGTACCTTTGTATTCGCCATTTTCATCGCGTACAGCAAAATATCTTATATAAACAAATCGTCCTTTCATTGTAATCCAAAAATCTGCAACATTACGTTTCCCACTTTTGAATGCATCAAGAATCTCCTCAACCATATAAACACTCTCTGGTGGATGACAATTCTGCACTGTTCGACCGATTACAGCTTTTGAACGGTGAAAAATTTTATGTTCACCGTCAGAAAAGAACTTAACTTCGTCATTTTCGTCAATATAAGTCATATCAACTGGTATGGTATTCAAAATCCATTTTATCTGATTTGGCACTAAAAGTCCCGTCTCTAAATCTATAATATCGCTATGAAGTATAGCTTCACCATCTTTTGCATTACTGCTTTTTTGTGAAGGTGGCGTGATATAACACCAGCCAACATTGTGACTTTGATTAAGCATTTCGTCCCAATCCTTTTGTGATATTGCGTTTAAAGCAACTGGGAAAACAATTTGCTCTTCTCTGAAAATAATAGGTTTTAATACAAAAAACAGTTTGCCAATTTCTCTGCTTATCTTTTGTTTATTTTTTAATGGCTCTTCTAAAAGATTGTCTAATACCTTTAGACCAGCTCTATAATCATCGTGAAAAGACCACATAACACTTAAGCAGCGATGCCCTTCAAATGCTTTTTCAATATATGGAAAAAGAATATTCTCTTTTTTAATATAGTGTAGCTCATAAGTAACAAGCCCTGTTAAAAGCTCTCTTAATTTTCCAAAAAGCTCAACGTCATCATTTTTAAAAGCTTCTTTTGATATGCCTTTAATCTCATCAAGAATTTTATCTAATTCTCTGTTTTCTTCCATTAGATAGTATAGAAAATGCTCTTTGCTTGGAGGTTCCCACTCATAACTAATAAGTGAATTGTAAAAGACATTTAAGATTTTAGGTACCCATTCCTTTACAGTTTCAACAGGCATTCCTTCTTTTATTAGAATGTCAAGCACCACCATCGTTTCAGTATGGTTTACTGTATCAATGTAAGATTTATATTTGTCAATAAGTGGATTTCCCGGTTTGCCACTAATCAAGGCTCTTGTAAAATTGAGCAATTGTTCAACTCTTTCAGTTCTTTCTACCATAACGAAAATATTTTATACAAAAATATAGAGATAAAATGAGAAAAATGCCCTATTATTCTATAAAAATTATTGAAATACTTGTCTTTACTTGTTGTTATCAAATATTTCTTGCAGTTTTTGTTGTAATATTTTTTTATCGGGTAATTGTGTTTGATATTCGGATACCATTGTTGGAGATAGAGTTCTACTAAGAGAATATTCAACTACTTCACTGTCTTTGCCTTTACATAGCAACACGCCAATACTCGGGTTTTCGTTTTGCTTTTTTACGTCTCTGTCTAAGGCTTTTAAATAAAAATTTAATTGCCCTAAATGTTCAGGTTTAAACTTGTCGTTTTTTAACTCAAAGGCTACCAAACACTGTAAAGTCCGATGATAAAATAATAGGTCAATATAAAAATCTGAATTTCCAACCTCTATTTTGTATTCTTCACCTATGAAAAGAAAGTCTCGTCCTAATTCAAGAATGAAGTTCTTTATTTGCTTCACTAAACCCTTTTGCAAATCCGGTTCATTGTGAGTTTCTGGAAGATTAAGAAACTCAAACACATAATTGTCTTTAAATGCTTTAGTTATGTTGGGTGATAAAACTCTCAACGCTGTTGAGAGTTTTGTATTTCCTATCATAGTTCTTTCATATAAGCTACTTGATATCTGTCTTTCAAGTTCTCTAAAACTATAGTTTTCTTTTTTTCCTATTTTAAGATAAAATTCTTTTTCTTCTATCGTTTTACACCTTGAAAATATTGCTAAATTATGAGACCAACTAATTTCTCTCAGCAGTGATGAGAGTTCTGGATAGTCTCTGTAAGTTTCATAGAACTGTTTCATTCGCCAAAGGTTTTTGTCAGAAAAACCTTTGATTTTGGGTTCGTTGGTTTGAATAAAATCAGCTAATTCTTTAACGACAGATTTCATATTCAACCCACTTTGGGGTTGGTTTGCATTGGGGTTATCTACCCCGCAATGAATTACGGGGTTATCCGTATTTCACCCCATTCGGGGTGATTTTCAATACGTAAAATTAAATTATGTAAAAAGTACGTTATGTACATCAACACCGAACGGTGTTATATGTTATTAACCCCATAATTCATAATGGGGTTAATAATCTGCTAGCATCAACCCCCTCGCCAAAGGCGAGACACAGCGTAGAGGGTTGTACTAATAGTAATATTTTGAAACATTTTAAAAAATAAACAGATATTTATACTATTTATTGAATTCCTTATTGGGACACCCATAAATAGATAGTTGTATTGGTATGTAGCTGATTTTAACTCATTTAGCCTTATTGCCCAAAGGTGTGCTGAAGATAAAAACAGATTCATTTTCAATATTGTTCAAAATGTTTTTAAATGTGATGAATATGTTGGAACACAAAACTCTCACCAGTGGTGAGAGTTTTGTATCTGTTGTTGTAACTATGTAAAAAACAGAGGTTTATCGGTTTAGATATTCTTTGTAGTTAGAATAGGCAATTTCTCTGTTATACATATTTTTTAGATAAATAACCTCGATAACTTTTTCGTTCATCAATATCTGACGGAATAATGCCTGTTAAACTTTCCACAAGTTGACTTATTTTATTCTTTTTTGCATAAGATTTATCTTCTTTACTTATGCTTTTGTTTAAAGTTGGTTTTCGATTCATTTTTCACTCTCATTTATAAGAATAAATATATTAAATATTACTGTTGTCCGATTAAAGTTTTAGATTCTTCGCTACGCTCAGAATGACATTGTATTTTACAGAATTCTGTTGGGTGGGGGTTGGTTTGCGGCAAAGCCGCAAACCAACCCCCACCCAATATTAAACTAACTGATTGTCATTTCGAACGTAGTGAGAAACGAAGTTCAGCGTAGCTAAATCTCATCTTTTCAGCTTAGTAATTTTTTATCGGACAATAATAATTAAATATTTATAATAGTCAATATCATTTTCATAATTAAAAAATGATTCATTTTCAACAACTCAAAGTGTTAATTAAATTTTAAGAAAGAGAATAATTGAACTTTTTGATTTTAAATTTATTATTTTAGTGCTGAATATAATTCACAAGTGCTTTTGATGACAGAAATAAAGAAAAATATAGTTTATGCTTTAGGGCTACTTTTTTCTTTTCTTATTATTATGGTTCACGATGCAATGCCGCATAGTCATAATGATAAGGACGCATACTGTATTGAAGCATTAGGAGGTCAGTTAGGACATTGTCCGTCAGAGTGTGAAAATGAATCTGAAAATTTTCCAATACATCACCACTCATCTATAGATAAAACTTACTATTTTTTTAGATCTAATTCTGTTGAGGTCGATGAGAATAATTTTGTTGATTTATTTAAAAATATTGAAATTCCTCAATATGAAATTAATTTATTAAGACCATTAATTATTAATCAAATAAGGGTTGATAATAATATATTAATTTCTCCTTTTTGCTTCGTAGTAACCTTTAGTCATAGAGGCCCGCCATCTTTTCTATTTTGATATTTTTTATTATTCTGTCTAATTCTTGAGGGTTTTAGACTTTTATCATTAAATAGATTAAGATGAAAAATTTATACTTTATAATTATTGTTTTATTTTTTATTTCGTGTTCTTCTAAAAATAACTCAGATAATATAGAATACGAATATTCTTCTAGTCAAGTAGTGCTGTCAATGTACGATAGTTACTATGAAGTTTTTATTGAGATTGACCCTTTGGTTGCAGGAGGTGTCTCTAACGGTTATATCCATATAACAAAGTTGGATAATTTTAAGCCGCTATCAAACTCAAATATCTTTTTAAAATTTATTGAATCTTCAAAAAAAGAAGTGAGAATTGAAGCGAAAAACAGACATTTAGGAATATGGAGTTTTGAAATAAATCCCAAAAATGTTGGCAATACTAAGTTAATTGTCGAGTTTGAAAATTCGAAGTTTGAAATAGATGATTTGCAAATATATAGCAATGTTGAAGAGGCTAAAAAAGATGTAGAAGCTAAATACAATTTTTCAAATAGTGCAATGGTGTTTTCCAAAGAACAGTCGTGGAAGATTGATTTTAAAACAGAAATGGTTGATTATGGTAATTTTGGAAGTGTCATAAAAAGCGTTGGAAAAGTTATGCCGTCAACAGAAGATGAGGTTTTGCTTGTTGCAAAAAGTAGAGGAACAGTTGTTTGGAACTCAGCTAATCTTTTTGCAGGAAGAGAAGTTGGAAAAAATGAGCATCTATATACAGTTTTATCTCACGGTTTTGCTGATGAAAATTCATCTTTGAAATATGTTGAAGCGGAAAACAATTTTAAGAAATCAGAGTCGGAATATAATCGTGCCAAATCGCTTATCAAAGATAAAATTATTTCTGCCAAAGAGTTTGAAGAAACTAAAACTGAATATGAAAACGCTAAAGCTGTTTATGAAAAATATAAAAACTCTTTTTCTAAAAATGGCGAGATTATAAGAGCAAATTCCAATGGTTTTTTGAAAGATGTTTTTGTAAAAAATGGCGAGTTTATTGAGGAGGGTACTATTATAGCGTCAGTAGCTAAGAATGATGATTTATTAATAGAAGTAGATGTTGATGCTAAACACTCAAACTCATTGAGTAATATCATTTCTGCAAATTTCAAACTGTTAGAAGATAACAAAATATATTCTCTTGAAGAGCTTGATGGCAGTGTGGTTTCTGTTGGGAAAAGTCTTAATTCTGATAATTTTATGTTGCCTATATATTTTAGAATTAAAAATAATTCTTCTTTTATTTCAGGTAGTTTTGTTGAGACTTTTATAAAAACATCCTCAAAAGAAGAGGTGATTTTTATTCCTGTAAGTTCTTTAGTTGAGGAGCAAGGAGTTTATTTTGTTTATGAACAAATTCATCCTGAACTTTTTGAAAAAACAGAAGTGAAAATTGGTCAGCAAGATGGGATAAATGTTGAGATTATCAGTGGGTTATCAAAGACTTCCCGCATAGTAACAAGAGGTGCAACTATTGTAAGGCTTGCAGAAAACTCAGGAGAATTAGACCCACACGCAGGACATTTCCATTAAAAAGTAGATTATGTTAGATAAAATAATAAGTTTTTCGTTAAAGAATAAATATTTGATTCTTCTACTTTCGGTTTTGTTGGTGATTTTGGGCATTAGAACAAGTGGAAGAATGAATTTGGATGTGTTTCCCGATTTTACTTCACCAACAGTGGTAGTGATGACGGATGCACCCGGAATGGCACCCGAAGAGGTTGAACAGTTGGTAACTTTTCCAATAGAAACGGCTGTTAACGGTGCTTCGAATGTACGACGTGTCAGGTCTGTTTCAGCACAAGGCTTTTCATTTGTAAATGTTGATTTTGATTGGGGTACAGATATTTATAAAGCTCGTCAGATAGTGAGCGAAAAGTTGATAACAGTATCGGCAGAGATGCCTTTGGGCGTTTCTCAACCTGTTTTGGCACCACAATCGAGCGTGATGGGTGAGATTTTTTATATCGGTATGCAGGCTGACTCAACTTCGCTGATGGATTTGAGAACTATTGCTGAGTGGAATGTTAAGCCAACAATTTTGGCTACAAACGGCGTTTCGCAGGTAACCATTATGGGTGGTGATTTTAAGCAATATCAAATTTTGATGAATCCGCATAAAATGCGACTTTTTGATGTCTCTTTGCAAGAACTTTTGAGTGCGGTGGATGGAATTAGTCAAAATTCGTCGGGAAGTGTGATTAGGCAATATGGCAATGAATATACAGTGCGTGGAATTGGGCGTACTGCAAATTTGGATGAACTTGCAGGTACGTTTGTCAAATTAAAAAATGATAAGCCAATTCGTATTGGTGATGTGGCTGATGTGGTTATCGGTTCTGCCGTTAAAATGGGTCAATCATCTCAAAATGGAGAACCTGCAATTATCATCTCGGTTTCTAAACAACCAAATGTTAATACACTAAAGCTAACTGAAAATATTGAGCACAATATTCGAGAATTGCAAAAAACTCTTCCGCCTGATATTAAGGTTGATACAGAGATATTTAGGTCTGCGGATTTTATTCAAACTTCTGTAAATAATGTTGCAAATGCTTTGCTTGAAGGTGCATTTTTTGTGGTTATCATTCTTTTCTTGTTTTTAGGAAGTTTTAGAACCACAATTATCTCGTTATTGGCTATTCCGCTCTCTTTGTTGGGCACTGTTTTGGTGCTTGACGCTTTGGGTTTGGATATAAACACAATGAGTTTGGGAGGTATGGCAATTGCCATCGGTTCATTGGTTGATGATGCTATTATTGATGTTGAAAATGTTTATAAGCGGTTAAGACAGAATAGATTGAAGCCAATAGAGGAGCAAAAATCTTATTTTACCGTAGTTTTAGAAGCATCAATAGAGATTAGAGCTTCTATTTTAAATGCAACTTTAATAATCATCGCAGCTTTTATTCCACTATTTTTTTTGTCGGGTATGGAAGGAAAAATGTTGCAACCTCTTGGCATTTCGTTTATTGTGTCACTTTCTATGTCATTGATTTTAGCAATGACGCTAACGCCATTGTTGGCAAAAATACTTTTGGGAAATGAAAAATATTTGGCAAAAAATGAAAAAGAAAAATGGCTTGTTAGAAAGCTGATTCATTTTTATGAAAAATCGTTGACTTGGTTGCTAAACCATCAAAAAACAGTTGTTTATTCAACTTTGGCTGTGGTTGTTATAGCTGTTTTGTTGATGTTTAGAATGGGTCGAAGCTTTTTGCCGGAGTTTAATGAAGGTTCTTTGACTGTAAATATTGCAGTAGAACCGGGGGTTTCGCTTGATGATAGTGATAATATAGGTTCTTTTGTTGAAGGTGAGTTATTACAAATTCCTGAAATTACATCAACAGCTCGTCGTACAGGTCGCGGTGAATTAGACGAACATTCTCAAACTGTTAATAGTGCAGAGATTGAGGTGGCTTTTGATTTGGATAAGAGAAGTCGGAATGAGTTTTTAGCTGATGTTAGAAACACTTTGGCTAATATTCCAACCATTGCTGCAAGTGTCGGACAGCCGTTAAGTCACAGAATCGACCATATGCTTTCGGGAACAAATGCAAGTATTGCCATTAAAATTTTCGGAGATGATTTAGTCAGACTTTTCAATATGGGAAATCTGATTAAAAATGCCATTGAAGATATTGATGGCTTAGTTGATTTGAATATTGAGCAACAGGTGGAAGTACCTCAAATTCAGATAAGGGCAAAGCGTGATTTGTTAGCTTATTACGGAATTTCAATGGATGATTTTCACACTTTCATAAATGTTGCTTTGGGTGAAGAAAAACGAGCTGACATTTATGAAGGACAAAATAGATTTGATTTGATTGTGAAGCTAAATTCTCAATATAATAGTGGAATTGAAGATTTAAAATCAGTTTTGGTTGATGCAAAA
>CAZHHH010000001.1:4016-16445 GCA_964532085.1 uncultured Marinilabiliaceae bacterium | reverse complement strand
TTCTCAATATAATAGTGGAATTGAAGATTTAAAATCAGTTTTGGTTGATGCAAAAGAAGGTGCAAAAGTTCCTTTGGGACATATTGCAGATGTTGTGTCAGCTTCAGGTCCAAGTTCCATTAGTCGGGAAAATGTTCAACGCAAAATTGTTGTGTCTGCCAATGTTGCTGATAGAGATATGAGAACTGTTGTTGAGGAGATACAGGAGAAAGTAAATGCACAAATTGATTTTCCTGAAGGTTATAGAATTGAGTATGGTGGTCAGTTTGAGAGTGAGGCAAAGGCATCACGAACGCTTCTGTTGACTTTTATAATCTCGATAGTTGTCATCTTCTTTTTGCTCTATTATGAATTTAAAGATTTTACTCTTTCGGGATTGATATTGCTAAATCTGCCGTTAGCATTGATTGGTGGCGTGTTTAGTATAGCTATTGGCTCAAATGTTATGAGTATTCCGTCAATTATTGGATTTATAACTCTTTTTGGAATAGCTACAAGAAATGGGATTTTGTTAGTTTCTAATTATCAAAGATTGCAAAACAAAGGAGTACCGCTTTTTGAAACTATAATTCAAGGTTCGTCGGACAGATTAAATGCTATTTTAATGACGGCACTAACGGCAGCTCTTGCATTGGTTCCATTGGTTATTAAAGGTGATATGCCAGGCAATGAAATTCAAAGTCCCATGGCACAAGTAATTTTAGGTGGTTTATTAACATCAACATTATTAAATGTTTACATTGTGCCGATGGTTTATAATATTTTGTGTAAAAAAGGAATTTTAAAACATTAGAAATGATTAAAATAAAATATATTTCTCTCGTTTTCATACTTTTTATTTTTGGAAATAAAGGTTTTTCTCAAAATAGTATTCAATATATTATCAGTGAAATTGAGAAAAATAATTTAACCCTGTCAGCACTTAAAAATGAGATGGAAGCTGATAAATTGGAGCATAGAGAACAAAATTATCTCCAAAATCCGGAGGTTGAGTTTGGATATTTATGGGGGAATCCATCTTCCATTGGAAACAGGAAAGATTTTAGCATTATGCAATCTTTTGATTTCCCAACTGCATACAAGCAGAGAAGTGATATTCGTAAGATGAGGGATAATCAAGCAAATGCTAATTATTTATATCAAAAAAATGAGATTCTATTTGAAGCAAAAAGCATCTGTTATAATTTAATTTATCTAAATGGATTGATAGATATTTTTAAAGAAAAAATGGAAGATGCCGAACAGATTTTCAGCTTGTACCAAAAGAAAGAGCAGGAGGGAGGCGCATCTATTTTAGATTTGAATAAAGTTAAGTTGAGTTATTTTAATTCTAAGCAAGTGTATGAGAATTTGATTGTTGAACGAAGAAAGGCTCTTGCAGAACTTACAGCTTTAAATGGTGGAAATAAAATTGAATTTTCAGAAAAAATATTTAGTCCAATTGAAGAGTTCTTAGATTTTGAAGAGTGGTTTTCAAGAGCAAAAGAAGCAAATCCCAATCTGTTAATTTTAGATGAGGAGAAAAATTTAAGAAAGCGGGATGTTCAGTTGAAACGTTCGATGGCTCTACCTAAATTTCATACAGGATATGTAAGTGAGACTGTTGTTGGGGAGGATTTTAAAGGATTTTCTGTTGGAGTTACAATACCGCTTTGGGAAAATAGGAAAAGTGTTAAACAGGCAAAAATTAGAAGTTTAGTAGTTGATGAAATTGCTGTTGAGCAAGAAACTACTTGGGAGATAGAGTGGAAAAGTAACTATGAAAAAGCAGTTGATTTAAAAAAGAGAGTTGAAGAGTATAATTCAATATTTGAGGGAATTAATAGTCAAGAATTGTTAGGAAAAGCCTTAGAATTAGGCGAAATTTCACTAATTGAATACTTTTTTGAGATATACTTTTATTATGACAGTTTAGAACGAAAACTTCAACAGGAGCATAGCTTAAATCTCGTAATTGCAGAGTTGAATAGATACTTATAAGAGTGGAAAGTTGAAAGTTTAGGACGAATACGTAGGGGCATCCCTACGTGGTCGTCCTATTTTCGTAGAGAAACACGGCCGTGTGGCTTTACGAACGTATCGATAACAACAATTTTGACAATATTGATTCAAAATAATTTATTATATTGTATCAACAACGTATAACCCCTAAATTAGCTTCGCTGAACGTTGTTTCCCTCTTGCTTTCAGCTAGACACAGTAAAGGGGACTTTTAGACTTGTGGCAAATTGTAACCTGCTGGCTATTAGCCCCCTTTAGGGGGTTGGGGGTAGAATGTAGTATGAGTTTTTTTAAAACTTCTTTGCACTCTATCAGTTTGGAACATCAATTAATCTATGGATAATTTTTCTAATAGAAAATTAGAGATTATATTGTATCATTATATATAATTTATTTTACAAATATGAACCAAACTTACACCAGTAACCCACAATTAGAGCTCGCTTACAGCTTTTTGACTAACACAGGTAAGAATCTGTTTCTTACTGGAAAAGCGGGAACAGGAAAAACTACATTTCTAAAAAATTTACGTGATAATACATTCAAACGGATGGTTGTTGTTGCTCCTACTGGAGTTGCGGCTATCAATGCAGGTGGCGTAACGATACATTCTTTTTTTCAAGTATCATTTGGTCCGCAAGTACCTACACATTACCTAGCTGACGCACCAAAACAGAGTGCAGGAATGTTTCGGTTCAGTCGCGAAAAACTTAATATTATTAGAAGTCTTGACCTTTTGGTGATTGATGAAATTAGTATGGTGCGCGCTGACTTATTAGATGCCATCGACGGTGTTTTAAGGAGATTTAGAAATAAAACACTTCCATTTGGTGGTGTTCAAGTGCTTATGATAGGCGATTTGCAACAGTTAGCACCAGTTGTGAAAGATAGCGATTGGGAAGTTTTACGGCCACATTATGCAGGTCCATTCTTTTTTCAAAGTAAAGTGTTGCAACTCAATCCTGCCGATACAATTGAGCTAAAGCACATATATCGTCAAAGTGATAATCGTTTTATAAATGTGCTTAATGAAATTCGTGAAAATCGAATTTCCCAACAGACAATAGATATACTAAATAGTCGATATATAAAAGGATTTGAACAGAGTGAGGGCTATATTACGTTGTGTTCACACAATAGGCAAGCGGATAGTATTAATAATCAAAAACTGCAAGCAATAGCATCATCTCCTATAAAATTTAAAGCGGAAGTAGAAGGAGATTTTCCTGAATTTGCCTATCCTAACGATTCTATATTAATTCTAAAAACAGGTGCACAAGTTATGTTTATAAAGAATGATTTGTCACCTAAAAAACTGTATTATAACGGGAAAATAGGGAGGATTCAAAGTATAGATGATGGAACTGTATTTGTTGAGTGTGAAGGTGAAGACGACCTAATTGCTGTTGAACCAGTTGAATGGAGAAACTATAAATATTCACTTAACCCAAAGACCAATGAAATCGAAGAGAGTATAATAGGAAAGTATAGACAAATACCTCTAAAAACAGCGTGGGCTATAACAATACATAAAAGTCAAGGACTCACATTTGAAAAGGCGATTATCGATGCTAATGCAGCATTTGCACACGGTCAAGTTTATGTTGCTCTTAGCCGCTGTAAAACATTGGAAGGTATGGTATTATCGTCCCCAATTGAGCTACAGAGCATAATATCAAGTCAAGATGTAAACAGTTTTATCGCAGCTTCGAGTAAGAATCAACCTAATGCTGAAAAACTTCATCAATATAAGCTTGAATATGAGAGGGAGCTTGTTAAGGATTTGTTTGGTTTTGAGACTTTATGGCGCAGAATGATATATCTTGAAAAGCATATAAGAGAGAATGAAAGTGTAATTTTCGGAACAATGCTAGGCGTTTTACAAAAATTATTAGAAAGTTTTAAACCCACAATTAAAGATGTTGCAACTAAGTTTGATGCACAGTTGCACAGTCTTTTTGCTCAAGGCAAGGTTGTTGCTGATAATCCGCTTCTTAATGAGCGGATAACTAAAGCAAGTCGCTATTTTCATAGTCATCTTGAGCAACTTGTTCCACCATTAATAAATAATGCCAGTGCCGACACAGATAATGCTGCAATTGGAAAAATAATAAAAGAACAGATAAGCCGAATTGAAGAGGAATATACCATACGCATTAACTGCCTAAAGGCTTGTTTTGAAGAGTTTACTATTGAATCCTATCTGAATGCACGTTCAATTAGTAGCATTGAAAAGGCTAAAAAACCAAAGAGACAAAGAGACAAAGTTGAATCATCTGCATCGAAAAATCCCGAATTATATAGTAGACTTCGTCAATGGCGTGATGATACTGCCGACGAACTAGATCTGCCTGTCTATATGGTTATACAGACTAAAACAATGGCTGCACTTTCTGATGTGATGCCACAATCGATTAAAGAGTTATCAAAAATTAAAGGTTTGGGAAAGGTCAAAATAAACCGATGGGGCAAAGATATTCTCAATATCATAAGAGATTACTGTATTGATAACAATATTAATATTCAAGAACTGGAATTAGCTAATGAGAGAACTAAAGGAGAAGAAAAAAGTCCGAACTATATAGCACAGACTATAGAACTCTTTAAAAAAGATCTGTCCATACAAGAGATAGCAATAAAAAGAGGTCGGTCAATATCAACTATAGAAGAACATCTTGTAAAAGGTGTGGAATTTGGTGAGATTGAGGCTGAAAAATTGGTGGACTCATCAAAAATAAATAGAATTAAAATGTGGTATATGGAGAATAACAGAAGCCAACTTTCACAAGTAAAATACGCACTGGGAGATGAATATAGTTATTTCGAAATAAAGGTTGCACTTGCTGCAATGAAGTGGGAGGGGTAGGGAATGAAAAATGACTTTTTTGAGCGTGTAGAATTATTGGGAAATTATAAAGATTCATTTTTTTAATTATGGATTTTTGGTAGAGAGATTATGTATTTATTTAACCCCCCGCCCCATGAAAAAAGAATATAACGTACTAAAACACACTGGTTTACTTAGTTTGGTATAATGCTCATTAATTGCAGGGTCTAAAAGTCCCCTTTAGGGGGTTGGGGGTAAAACTCATTGTTAATAAGCATATGTTTTGAATCTAATAATAATTATTGTTTTATTAATGAAACATATAAAAATAATCACTAATTAAATCAAAATGATAAACAATAGATGAAATATAATTGCGACATCCATAAAGAGGCTGTAAAGCTTGTAAGGTTTTAATAATCAGGGCGTTGGGGGTCTGGTAAAAATAAGTGATAAAGTTAGGGATAATTTTGTAAAAAGATAGGGAAAATAAAATTCCCCTATCTTCTCAATTAGCATTTCTATTTTATAATTATCTTAAATAATCTATCTCCTTGTTTACTTTTAATATTTAAAATATAAACTCCCTGTGTCAAATTTAAATTTAGATTAATAAATTCAACACTGTTTTTCTGCCCATTTAGGAGAGTTATTCCCTCAATATTTGAAATTGTATAGTATATTTCATCATAAACTTTTCCTAAATCCACGACAAATTTACCATCGTTAGGATTTGGGTAAACTGTTATATTATCCAACAGATTATTTGAAAATCCAACAGACGAAATTTCGTAACATTCAGAAGTCGAAATACATCCATTCTTCAAGACTTGAACCATATATATGCCATTGGTTGGAGCTGTAAAGGTTTGTTCATTAGCATTTTCTATGTTTGTAAATTCTCCATTACAATATTTCCATTGATATATAGCATCAGATTCAGCCACAGTTAAAATATTATCTTCCACTACAACATCTACATTTGGCGATTTATTTATTGTCAAATCTAGTGTTACAATACTATCGCAACCTGCAAAATTAGTTAAGATAAACTCTGCACTATTATTGCTTTCTGTATAAGTGACACCGTCAATCCAGGTATATGAATCGCAAGCGGTTATAATATCTGTTGAATAACTTAACTCATTTATTTTAAAATCTAGTATAACCAAACTGTCACAACCAAAAGCTGTTTGGAACATTTCTGTATATTGTCCCTCTTCAAAGAGTGTTTGAGTACCAAATTGATAAGGTAAATCATCTTCACAAACCTCAATGGTTGCTTCAATAGCGGGATTTGTGTGTGAATTTGGCAAAATCAATCTTACATCATCATAGAGCATTTTTGAATTTGAACTTAGCTCAATAGAGAGTGGTTCAACATCTTCGAGTATAGGAAATTCTTCATACTCCACACCACCATTTATACCAATTTGCTGAACACCATCTAAGAAAACTTTATATGTTAAAGCTTCAAAATCAAATTTCAGTCGCACAGTGTACCAGTTGTTAGGCTCTAAATTGTCAAAAGAATAGATAGGACCTGTGCTGCCTTTATAATTAGTAGCTATAAATGCACCATTTTTATATTGAACTCCTCCCAAATATGAACCCCACGTACCAACTGTAGGATTTCCGATGCGAATATCGCCATATCCTTGAGTAAACATTCTTGTTTCCAGTATAACTTGTGGTGGAAAATAATCAATATAATGTGATAAATTTGCAGCCCAACTTGATGTTCCTGATAATGAAAAAACTTTATTGTTCTCATCTTCAGGGTCAGTTATAATTTTTTGGTCTGCATTTCCAGTACCGTTATATCTCATTACCCAACCATCAGGGAATGAATCAATCGCTGCATCCTCAAAATCATCACTATAAATAGTTGTTTCAACAATTCCATAACTTGGCAAAACTGAAATAGTAATCTCTTCTTCAATCTCGGTATCACTATCTTCGTGTCGTAAAAGTGCAGAGACAACGTATTCCCCTACTTCTTTATATTTATGCGTAACTTGGCTTTGAGGAGTACGTTCCACCACAGGCGAGCCATCTCCAAAATCCCAATATACAACATCAATATCAGCAGCATCGATATGGAATTGAGCCAATTCATTACCACACAGATTGCTGTTTTCTGCATAAATATTTCCGCGTGGATCAAAATTTTTCTCAAAACTATGCTCCAAAGGTGCACTCCAATAATCACTGTTATCTTTAAACTGCACAAACATAGTACGTTCTCCACTCCACATATACTCAGGCATTGGCAAATCATCTATCCAATTAAATATCTCTGCAGGTTCATCAACAGTAATAGTTCTCATATTATTAATATCATCATCAAACCAATAACGATAGGTTGTTATAATAGGGTCAATAATAATAGTTTGCGTTGACATTTTATAAAAACTTGTGGTTTTTATACTGCTCCAATAACCATTACTATCTTTAAACCTCACATTTAACTGATGCAATCCGTTCTTTAATTCAGCCATTGACAATAACTCTTCAACTTGAACTACTTCTTGGTTTTGGGCAACAGAAATTGCATTTTCAAAATCATTATCTATCCAATATTGAAACTCTGAAATAGTAGATGATTCTGTACTTGTAGTAATTACAGGAAGTTTATAAAAGCTTGTGGTTTTAATGCTACTCCAATACCCATTACTATCTTTAAATCGTACACTAATCTGATGCAGACCATTTGTTAAATCTGCCATTGAAAGCGATTCATCAATCTCAATAATCTCTTGATTTTGAGTAGCAATAGTTGTAGCATTTTCAAAATCATTATCTATCCAATATTGAAATTCTGAAATAGTAGATGATTCTGTACTTGCAGTAATTACAGGAAGTTTATAAAAAGAACGATTCACAATACTACTCCAATATCCATTATTATCTTTAAATCTCACACTAATCTGATGCAGACCATTTGTTAAATCTGCCATTGAGAGCAACTCATCAATCTCAATAATCTCCTGATTTTGAGTAGCAACGATTGTAGCATTTTCAAAATCATTATCTATCCAATATTGAAATTCTGAAATAGTAGATGATTCTGTACTTGCAGTAATTACAGGTAATTTATAAAAAGAACGGTTCACAATACTACTCCAAAATCCTTCGCTGTCAACAAAACGAATATTGAATTGATGCAAACCTGTAGGCAACTCTTCGGTAGAAACGTTTTGTTCAAAAGTATAAATTTCCGAAGGCGTTATTGATGACACAGTTTTTTCACTATTATTAAACCAATATTCATAACCTACAATATTGTTTTGAGCCACAGCAAGGTTCAAAGAAAAAATAGATATAAATAGTATAATTATATATTTCATCATAATTTTATTTTTAAGTTTAATCTTGCTCTTTTTGAGCACTAACTTTTATATTTACAGGCAAATTGCCGTCTTCGTTAAGTCTATACGGAATATCAACAGATTCAATATGTGGAATAACAGGAATTGCCCACTCCTTATAAGGATAATCTCCACCATAAATGCCAACTTGTGTACTGTCTTCACCTATATAATCTCCAGGATTTTGTAGATGATAATCGTCCTCAATGTTATAAGTGCTTCCTTCTTTCTTTACAAAAAAATCTCCCATTGAAACGCCAAACTTATTATTTTCTGAAATATAATTAGTACCAAGTGTGGGTGAAGAAGCATTAAAAACATTATAGTAAAATTCATTCCCATTATTCCCAGTTATTCGAGAAGTATAACCGCCATAAGCCCTTGTTAAATAATTATTTAAAAATATATTATCTGAACCTTCAATTGTATTATAATTAACGTTTCCAAGAATAATATTATTTGTTATAACATTTTTTGTTGTAATTATTCGACCATTAATAATATTATTAGTTACACGTGGGTGTATGGTATTTGTCAAGCTAACACTACCATTTATAACAGAACCTGTAAGTAAAAAATCTTCAGACGGATTTTCTGCTGTGCCAAATGAGATAGAACCGCTTAAATAACATCGCTTTACTGTTAAGTTATTTACAGAACTATTATTATCCACAGATAAATGTCCAAAATTCACGCCCTCAATATGAAAACCATCTGCTCCTTGTCTTAGGCGAATGTTTCCGTCAACATAGGTTTTTCCTGTTGCAGCAGTAGCTGTATCAAAACTTCCCACACCATATATTTTAAGCGATTTGTCAAAATAGATGTCTCCTCCATTAAAATTAAGACCAGAGAGATAGAGCGTGTCGCCATCTTGAGCAGAATTATTGGCATCAATAAATGCATTTGTCCCTCTAAAAATTTGTGTTTCGCCATTACGATGCAAAGCTACAGATTGGGAACAAAGTGTTAAAGAGAAAAACAAGCTTACACTAATTATTAAAATCCTTTTCATAATGTTGTATTTTTAGTTTTTATAAAATATGATTTAATCTTGTTCTTTTTGAGCACTAATTTTAATTTTCACAGGTAATTCACCTTGTTCAGTTGTTGTGTTTGAAATATCCATTTCTATAAAATGTGGATTTTTAGGCACAGCACCTTCTTTATATGGGAAAGCTCCGCCATAAATACCAATTTGTTTTCCATCATTTCCCATATACAAAGTTTCATCTTGTAAGTGATAATCATGAGAATAATCAAACACTGAACCTGCTTGATTAATAAATAAATCAGTGAGAACAATTCCATATTGATTATGAGAGAGAGTTGAATTGGTCCCCATACTTGGTTCGGCATTGCTAAACACATTGTTATTCAGCACATTACCATCGCCACTCATAATGTAGTATACATAATTTCCTTCCCTTTGAATTATATTATTAGAGATAATATTATTATTAGAAGAGTTAAATAAATAAGATGAATATGAAGTACTTTTCCATAAAATTATATTGTTGTTAAAACTATTTCCAAGACTATTGTTGATATTTCCATTTGAAATAATGCAGTTACTAACCAGCATATTTTCAGCGTTTTCAAAATTTCCTCCAGAAAAAACAGAACCTATAATAGCAATATTAGAACAAGGGTTTCCCTGATTTCCAAGAAAATCAATGGTACTCGTAATTCGGTTACGCTTACAAGTCAATCCTGTAATAGTATTACCATCACGAACTTGTATTTTTCCTGAAATTTGAAATCCTTCAATAAAAAAATTGTTAGCACCAGTATCTAAATTTAAATCTCCACTTATAATAGTTTTTCCTGTAACTAAGGTAGAATCTTGATAATGTCCGGCACCAAAAAGTGTAAGTTCTTTATCTAAAGAAGCTGGCGGATAGAATGCCCCACCAGAGAAGTACAATGTGTCACCGCTCTGCGATGATTCATAGGCTTGTGCAAAGGCTGTGTTTCCTTTAAAAATTTGACTATTCCCTCCTTGATGAAATGCAATAGTTTGAGCGTTTATTGCAAAGCACGAAAAGATAAGAAATAGAATAAGAATATTCTCTTTCATAATAAGTAGTTTTTAGATTTAACTTTATTTTAATGCAAAGTTATGAAATTTATAAATAGATTGTGTTAATTATCTTCTAATTTTGTTGATGTAATACTTTTTTAATTAATAATTCAAAGTTGATGATTGATATTTTTTATCTTTACCTTTTAAAACAGAGAAAAAATGTCAATTGAATCTTTATACAATCATTTTGAAAAGCATCCGAAAATAACTACCGACAGCAGAAATTGTCCTGTTGGGTCAATCTATTTTGCTTTGAAAGGTGAGCGTTTTGATGGAAATAAGTTTGCTCTTTCAGCATTGGAAAAAGGCTGTTCACTTGCTGTTGTTGATGATGTTTCTTTAAAAGATTCTAAAGATTGTTTTTTTGTTAATGATGTATTGCAAACTCTGCATGAATTGGCAACATATCATAGAAAAAATATTGGCATTAGAATTATTGGCATAACCGGAACAAACGGCAAAACTACTACTAAAGAGCTTATTGCAACTGTACTTTCAAAAAAGTATAAAGTTGGTTTTACACAAGGAAATTTGAATAATCATATTGGTGTTCCTTTAACTTTACTTTCATTTTCAAAAGAAACAGAAATTGCTGTTGTGGAAATGGGTGCAAATCACATTAAAGAGATTGAGTTTCTGGCAAATATTGCTCAGCCCGATTATGGATTGATAACCAATGTGGGAAAGGCGCATCTTGAGGGTTTTGGCTCTTTTGAAGGTGTGATGAAAGCAAAATCTGAACTCTATGATTATCTAAAACAAAACAATAAAACTGTTTTCATAAATCAGGATAATCAATTTTTACAAAATATGTTGGGTAACAGTTCAATCGAAAAAATTGAATATGGAACAAACAATAATTATGTAATAGGCGAATTGGTTAAAACAAACAGTTTTTTAGAGTTTTATTGGAATAAAAATTCAGAAAAGCATCACGTTACAACTCAACTTTTAGGTCAATATAATTTTGAAAATGCTTTGGCGGCTGTTGCCATAGGAACTTATTTTGATGTTGAAGCTTCGCTTATAAATGAAGCTTTATCTAACTATCAACCACAAAACTATCGTTCACAATTGGTTGAAACCACTAAGAATAAAATTCTTTTAGATGCTTATAACGCAAATCCTACAAGTGTGAAAGCTGCGCTTGATAATTTTAAAAATGTTGTTGCTAAAAACAAGACTGTTATACTTGGCGAAATGCGTGAGTTGGGCAATGATAGTGAAAAAGAGCATATTGAAGTTATAAAACAGTTACAATCTTTATCATTGGATACAATCTTTTTAGTTGGCAATGAATATAAAAACTTACTTCCAAATGATGAGGTTTTCCAATGGTTTGAATCTGTGGAAAATTTAAAAGGATATCTTAAAAATTCCAACTTGGAAAATTGTTTTGTTTTGGTAAAAGGTTCGCGTTCAAATAGATTAGAGGAGGTTGTGGAAAATTTATAGTACGTTTTATAATTTTAAATTATTCAGAAAAATAGTTAATTATTGCTTAAAATTTTGTTTTATAATTTAATTAACCTACTTTTGTTAGTGAGCGCTAACTAATTTTGTATTTTAATATTGATAAAGATGCATAATTTTACAGAAAGGCAGATAGAAATAATGAAGGCTGCAACAAATAGAATCGATGAATTTGGCATTCAGAATCTGACAATAAAAACATTGGCTGAAGATATTGGTTTGTCAGAACCCGCTTTATATCGTCATTTTAAAAGTAAAAATGAGATTCTATTAAGTCTTTTAGAATTTTTTAATTTAGAGATTAAAGGAAAAATAAAAAACTATGCGGTTGTAGATGATGGCGCAGAACCTGATATGTTAAGAAATGTTTTTCAGAGTCAGTTATCCACTTTTGAAAAGAATCCAGCAATTATTAGCGTTATTTTTGCTGAAAGTATTTTTCAATATGATGAATCTTTAAGTGATAAAGTTTCTGAAATAATGCATTTTATGCATAAAACTATTGAAAATAACATTAGCAATGGTCAAGCTAAGGGATATTACAGTAAGATTGTAGATGTAAATACAGCAACTATAATTGTGACTGGAAGTATGAGAATGGCTGTGATGAAGTGGAAACTTTATGGAAGCAAATCTAATTTAGTAAATGATGGAATGGTTGTTTTAAATGG
>CAZHHH010000001.1:2460-3916 GCA_964532085.1 uncultured Marinilabiliaceae bacterium | reverse complement strand
AAAAGCAACTGATGTTAATAAGGTAAAGTTACAAACAGAGCAATTGGTAACACAAAGAGAAAATTTGTATAGTAAATATTTGCAAGTTTTAAATGCTTTAAAAATGAATATAGGCATCTCTTTAGATGAGAATATCACAGTTGACTCTGAAATAATAGAAACAAAACTGACAAATAACTATTCAAAAAACTCTTTAGATGCTCAAATTATAGAAGCACAAGGAAGACTACTAAGCAATGAGTTGAAAACATTAAACCGAACTCGTTTTTTACCATCTCTAAATTTAGTCGCATCGTATGGTACTACTGGTTTTGGTTATGACGAGTCACCTAATGATTTTTTAGATTTTTATCCGATTGGCTTTGCTGGATTACAATTGAGCTACCCAATTTTTAACGGAACTTCAACAAGCCGAAAAGTTAAGCAAAAGAAAATAGAGATAAACAATAATGAGTTGATGGCTAAGCTTATTTATGATAAAAATGAAATGGAGATTCAAAATGCAATTAGGCAAAAATCAATTGCCGAAAGCACAATTATAAATACCGAAAATCAAATAGAATTAGCCAAAACGATTTATGAACAAACAATATTGCAACAAAAACATGGAACAGCAACCCTTACAGATGTTTTGTTAGCAGATAATGCTATGCGTGAATCACAGCAGAATTATCTGAATGCAGTTATTGATTTTCTGAAATCAGATTTAGAGATTAAAAAAATAACAGGAACAGTAAAGAATTAAGAATATGAAAAAGATAATTTGGATTATAGCTACAATTGTAGTTGTTGGCTTACTAATATTAAAATTAGCAACTAATAAAAAAACAACAGAAAATAGAATCTACCATTATGATAAAGAAAAAGCTATTACAGTTGATGTAGATACTATTAGACATAGAAAAATTATGGATGATGTAGTTTTTAGTGGAACATTTGAACCGAACAAAGAGGTTAAAATTAGTGCTGAAACTCAAGGTAAAATAAATTCTATTTTTGTAGATGTTGGAAGCTATGTTAGCGAAGGGCAAAATTTAGTGCAGTTAGATAATTCACTTTTAATGTTACAATTACAAGCTGTAGAAACACAGATTGAAGGGTTACAGAATGATGTGAATAGATTTGAGGTTTTAGCTGATGCAGATGCTGTGCAAGGTGTGCAGTTAGAAAAAGCAAAATTGGGACTTAAATCTGCAAAAATCCAAAGAGCAACAATAAAAGAGCAAATTAATAAAACCACTATAAAAGCACCTTTTAGTGGTGTTATAACTGCAAAGATGAATGAAATAGGGGCATTTGCTGCACCGGGAATTCCTTTATTGCAGATTACAGACATAAGCCAACTGAAATTTACAATTAACATACCAGAAGTTGATATAAACAAATTTCAGTCTAACCAAATTTATACTATTTCGGTTGATGTTTTTCCTGATATGATTCTTTATGGGAAGCTATT
>CAZHHH010000001.1:0-2360 GCA_964532085.1 uncultured Marinilabiliaceae bacterium | reverse complement strand
AAGAATTGTGCAAAATACTTTCTTCCATTTTGCTAACCTCTAAGCAAAACAACTCTTAATTCATCATTATTAATTTTTAATTCTAAAAAAATGAATATTACAGAAATATCGATAAGACGACCATCATTAATAGTTGTTCTTTTTAGTGTCTTTGCTCTTATAGGAGTTATTGGCTTTAAGAACCTTAGCTATGAGTTGATGCCAGATTTTAATCAACCTGTTGTGGTAATTAAAACTGTTTATCCTGGAGCAGACCCAAGTGAAGTTGAAACCTCTGTTTCACGTAAAATTGAAGATGCTCTCTCTAATTTAGAAGGTGTGGACTATTTAGTAACCAAATCATTGCCAAATGCTTCGGTAATTATTGCCAATTTGCAATATGGTACTAATTTAGATAATGCAATGCAAGATGCACAACGATATATTGATAATATACGCCAAGACTTGCCAAGGGATATTTTAAGTCCTGAAATGAGTAAGGTTTCACCAAGTGACTTGCCTATAATGTCAATAAGTGCAACAAGTAGTTTAGAAGCAACAGACTTTTTTCAAAAAATGCAAGATGATTATCTGCCTCAAATACAGCAAATAAAGGGAGTAGCTGAGATTACCATTTTGGGAGGTGAAGAGCGTGAAATTCAGGTGAAGGTTGACAAGGAAAAATTGAAACTTTATAAAATTTCATTGTTGCAAGTAGTTGAAGCTGTAAATCGTACCGGAATTGACTTGCCCGCAGGGAAATTACATACAGACAGAGATAATAATTCTATACGATTAGTAGGAAAATATAATAAAATTGATGACATAAAAAATGTACAAGTAGCAATGCCATTTCCCAATAGCCCGGTATATGTTAAAGATGTTGCGGAGGTTGTTGATGGCGTGAAAGAAATTAGTTCTTATAGCCGCTTTAATGGGAAAGAGGGTATAGGATTACTTATAAAAAAGCAGGGAGATGCTAATGCTGTGGATGTTTCACGACTTGTTAGGGCAAAGTTTGAAGAGATAGAAGAGCAGGAAGGGTATGCAAACTTAAATTTTGTTGTTACAGATGATAGTACTGATAACACAATTGCTGCAGTTAACTCTGTTGTCTTTGATTTAATAATGGCAGTTATTCTTGTTTCATTGGTAATGTTGTTGTTCTTAAGAAGTTATAAAAACGCATTGATTGTTGCAATTGCAATACCAACATCTTTGGTAACAGCTTTTGGTACGATGTGGCTATTAGGATATACGCTAAACTTGATGACTCTTCTCGCTATGTCTTTAGTTATTGGTGTATTAGTTGATGATGCAACTGTGGTTTTAGAAAATATACAACGCCATCTGGATATGGGTAAAAAGAAGCGTGATGCTGCAATGGATGGTAGAATGGAGATTGGATACTCTGCAGTTTCAATTACATTGGTAGATGTGGTGGTTTTTGTTCCAATTTTGTTCTTGCAAGTATTTGTGGCTGATATGTTAAAGCAATTTGCAGTTGTTGTTATTGTTACAGTATTAACAAGTTTACTTGTAGGTTTTACGTTAACACCGTGGATGGCTTCGCGTATTGGAGAAAAAGATAATTTACAGCCCACAAATTTCTTTAATCGCTTTTTGCTTTGGTTCGAGAAACAATTAAACCAATTTATAGAGTGGTATGGTGGAACATTGAAGTGGGTTTTAAGACATAAAGTTGTGTTTACACTATTTGTTTTGTTGCTTTTTGTTGGTACAGGTGCAATGATGAAACAAGGAATTATTGGAAAAGAATTAATTGCTACGGGCGACCAGGGTAAATTTAGATTAGAGTTGGAGTTTGATAAAACTGTGTCAATCGAACAAAATAATTCAATTACTAAAGAAATAGAAGATTTTATTCTGCAAAAGCCAGAAATAAAAAGTGTGTTTAGTAATATAGGCGGCCCAAGCACTGGAATGGGAAGTTTGGGTGTTGGCTCAGAAAATAAAACAGAACTTACTATTCAACTTATTATAGACAAAAAGGAGTTGCGTCAAGCAGGGTTAAAGAAAATTTCTACTGAAGAATTTATGAGTGAGCTAAGAGAAGATTTGCAAAGTGAGTTTTCTGGTGTAAATTATTCTATAATGGCATTAGGTTTGGCACCTCTTACAGCACCAATAGAAATTACTTTGAGTGGTAATGATTTAGAGGAGTTATATGTAGTAAGTGATGATTTAAAAACAGCTATTGAAAATATACCTGGAGCAGATAATGTTCGACTGTCGGTTGAAGCGGGTAGTCCTGAGCTGAAAGTTATTCCTAATTATGATAAAATGCAACGTTTAGGGTTAAACACTGCATATCTTGGAATGAATCTTAGAACAGCATTTGCAGGAAATGATGATGCTAC